>JAANWY010000070.1 GCA_018263655.1 Anaerolineales bacterium
GCCCCTCCCCCAATTCTAGGGGAGGGGAGCCGAGTTCCCCCCTCTCCCAGAGTTGGGAGAGGGGGGCTAGGGGGGAGAGGGCCATGTGTGCGATGAAATCTAACAATGTCAAGCTACTCAGGCACTTCGTAAGCAGCCGAAGGGAGTTGAGCCAATTGCCCGTAATCAGTGTTCCGAGGACACTTCGACAGCAACTTGGCGACGACGGGGCCGATGATCTGGTCAATCTGATCAACCGAGCCACGGAAGATGCCAAGGAAGATACCCTTGTTCTGGCTGGGGAGAGGTATGAACGCCGGCTCAGTGAGGAGATAAGTGGTGTCAAACAGAACATCGCTGAGACAAGAGCCGAACTTCAAACTCAGTTGGCAGAAACGAAGTCAGAGTTGATTCGCTGGATGTTTATCTTCTGGGTGGGACAACTAGCGGCAATGTTGGGCATCCTTTTCGTATTCTTCAGTTGATCCATCTGGGTACTGGCGAAACGAGAAGAAAGAGCGCACCGTCGCGATGGTGCGCTCTTTCTTTGTGGAGGCGAAGGGCTCCAGAAGCTGTCGCTACTCTACGGTCACGCTCTTTGCCAGATTTCGTGGCTGGTCCACGTCGCAGCCCAGAGTGACGGCCATGTGGTAGGCCAGAAGCTGGAGCGGCACCACGTTCAGGATCGGCGAAAGCGCCTCGTCTGTCCCGGGGACGTAGATCACGTGATTGGCGTACTTCTCGATCTCCGTATCACCCTCGGTTGCAACGGCGATCACCTCGGCCTCACGAGCCCGAACTTCCTGGATATTGCTCATCACCTTGTCGTACGTCTCACTCTGGGTCACGATGGCGACGACGGGGATCGTCGGATCCAGCATGGCGATGGGGCCGTGCTTCAGTTCGCCGGCCGGGTAGCCTTCGGCGTGGATATAGCTGATTTCCTTGAGCTTCAGCGCGCCCTCCAGCGCGGCCGGGTAGCCGAACCCGCGTCCGAAGAAGAAAAACGAACGGCAGTCACTGTACGCGCGCGCCAATTCGGCCGTCTGCTCATCCAGCTCCAGCAGGAACGCGGCTTGCTTTGGCACCTGCCGCAGGCTTCGCAAGACGGCGTCGATCGCAGATTCGTCCATCGAGCCACGCAACTGAGCTAAATGAAGGGCCAGCAAGTTGAGGAGCACCAACTGGGCTGTGAACGACTTGGTGGCCACCACCCCGATCTCGGGACCGACTTGGAGGTAGAGCACGGCATCGGTCCCGCGGGTGATGGTGCTGCCCATGACGTTGGTGAGGGCGATGGTCGTGGCGCCGGCCTCCTCTGCCAACCGAAAGCCGGCTAGCGTGTCGGCCGTCTCGCCGGACTGGGTGATGAGGATGACGAGGGTGTTCTCGTCGAGCAGCGGCGTGCCGTAGCGGAACTCCGAGGCGATAGCGACCTCGACTGGCAGCCGCGCCCACTGCTCGATGGCCAGCTTGCCCACCAAGCCGGCGTAGTACGACGTGCCGCAGGCAACGATGTAGATGCGGTCTATCTCGCTCAGGTCCACGTCGCCCAGTTCGGACAGAGCGACCTGCAACTTCCCCGATGCAGCAGCGTCTACGCGGCCGCGCAGCGTGGCCTGGAGTGCCTCGGGTTGTTCGTAGATTTCTTTGAGGACGAAGTGGGGGAAGCCACCTTTTTCGGCCGCTTCGGCGTCCCAGCTGACGAGGAAGGGCTCTCGTTCGACCGGGCGCCCGTCGAGGTCGATGATCTCGATGCCATTCCGTCGCACAGCGACGATTTCGCCGTCCTCGATGAGCAAGGAACGACGGGTTTCGCGGAGTATGGCGGGGATATCAGAGGCCAGGAAGTTCTCCCCCTGACCGATGCCGGCCACCAACGGTGAGAAAAGCCGCGCCCCCACGATCAGGTTGGGGTGGTCTTGCGTGAAGCCGGCGATGGCATAAGCGCCGGTGACCTGCCGCAGAGCCAGGCGCACGGCTGTCACGAAGTCTTCTTCGGTGCGCGCTGTGTCGGCATAGGCTGCTTCGAGCAGGTGAGCGATCACCTCGGTGTCCGTTTCGGAACGGAATTCGTGGCCGGCAGCCATCAACTCCTCGCGCAGCGAAGCATAGTTCTCGATGATGCCGTTGTGGACAACGGCGATAGTCCCGCTGCAATCGGTGTGAGGGTGGGCGTTGGGCGTTGTGGGAGCGCCGTGCGTGGCCCAACGCGTGTGTCCAACACCGAGGTAACCGGCCGGCGTATCGCCGTTGAAGCCCTGAATCAGCTGGTTCAGCTTGCCCTCTCTCTTGTGGATCGAAATCTGGTGCTCGGGGGTCAGCACGGCGATGCCGGCCGAGTCGTACCCGCGATACTCCAGGCGCTTGAGTCCATCCAGCAGAATTGGTGCGGCGAACCGCCCACCAACGTAACCAACAATACCACACATGGGTTCCCCTCCTGTCTAGTTAGTCGGGTAGTCGAGTAGTCAGGTTAGTCTGGTAGTCGTGTGGTCAGGTTGTCGGATAGTCAAGTGGCCGCGTAAGTCCTTATGAGTCGATTGACTGAATGACCAAGAGACTACGCGACTAAATGACTAAACGACTAAGGAACCGTGATTAAATAACTTGCTCATTTGAAGCTATACGGTCCTGCTCAAATGGGCAAGTTATTTAATTCTCAATCCTAAGCGACTACCCGACTAAACGACCACTGCGATCCTGGCTGTGCCGGCAGTCCTCCACCGGTTTTTCAGGTCGCTTTGTGAGAGGGGAAAGATAGGACGGTGGTGCGTCCTGGAGGCATCCGCCGATCTGATCGATTTTCCCGGTCGGAGAGCGACCGGTTCGCCCCGCCGTGCAGCGAGGAACCTCCACCTCGTCAACTGGCAGCCCGGCCTCGGGCTCTGCTAGCCCGAAGGGCTTTGTATCTGAGCCTGGTCGTTCACGGCCAGGTGATTTCTCTCAGTCGTTTACGGCCGGGCGGAGCCAGTTCAGGCGCTGTCTTCCCCTATTTCGTGTCTTCTGTCACCTCCTCTCCAGATATTTCTCGGTTGCTTGGTCCAGATTCTCGTAAACGCCGCGATACTCGGGTGGCATCAGTTCGGCCAGATGGTACATGATCTCATCGGTGATCGCGTCCAACTGCTCCCGAGGGATTCTTCGGCCCTCCATGGCGATACGAAAGGGCTCACCGACGGCCATGTGTACCTCCGTGCGCCGCAGCCGGCTGAGGTTCCGCCAGAACGATTGGGTGCCCCAGATGGCCACGGGCAAGATTGTAGCATCGGTGCGTGCTGCCAGCAAGGCGATGCCACTGCGCCCGCGTTGGAGCTGGCCATCCTCGCTGCGTGTGCCTTCTGGGGCGACGAGCAGTGCGTCGCCACGCCGCAGCAACGCCAATGACTGGCGAATGGCTTGGCGATCAACCGCGTCCCGATGGACCGGAATCGCCCCATAGGCCGGGAAAACCCAGCCGAACAGTGGGGTCTTGAAGAGCTCGGCCTTGCTCAACGGCATAATGGTTCGGGGCAGGAAGGCGCCGGTAAGGAGCGGGTCCAGGAAACTAGCGTGGTTGATGGCAACGATCAACGTGTCTGTCGCCGGCGTGTTCTCCATGTCCTGGATCGTGAGCCTTAACAGGGTCCTCAGTATGAGCCGCAGCAGGAAATTGGCGAGCCGGTGAAACCACATCATGAGACGAACTCGCCGTACACCCCTCGATATTCCTGGGGTAGCATCTGGGCGATATGGGTCATAATCTCGTCAGTCGCCTCGCGTCGTTTCACACGTGGGACACGTTCATCCTCTGCGTAGTGAGATGAAGTGAAGGGCTGCCCGAAAGTTGCGGTTAGGCGTGGCCGGCGCAGACGCTTCAGCTCGCTCAGAATCTTGTCAGTACCCGTAATGGCTACCGGCAACACCGGCGCTCTGGATTTCAGGGCCAGGTAGGCGGCGCCGGTTCGCGCGCGCTCCAACGCACCGGTAACGCTCCGGCGGGCTTCGGGGGCTAGGATGATGACGCCCCCGCCCCGCAGAATGTTCAAGGCTCGGCGGATCACCTGGCGGTCGACTTGGTCGCGGTGAACGGGAACGGCGCCGTAGGCCCGCAGTGCGAGCCCCGTGCCTGGCACCGAGTAGAGGTCGGAGAGGGCGATGGGATCAACCGGATATGGCATGGCGGCGATCACGAGCAGAGGGTCCAAGTGCGCCAGGTGGTTGAAGGCCACGATGAGGGACCCGCTCGGTGGGATGTTCTCGCGTCCGTGAATCTCCGCTTTGGTCAGCGTCGCAAATGCTGCACATAAAAAGCTGCGCGCGAAATGCCGGAAGGCTAGTTGGCGCCGCGACATACCATCTCCATGACTGCGTCGATGGCTTCAGTAGCGCTTAGGCCGTCGGTGTCAACAATGGTGGCATCATCAGCTGGCCGCAAAGGAGCCATGACCCGCGAACTGTCCAACCGGTCGCGCCGGCGCATATCGCGCAGAATCGCTGCATAGTCGGCGTCCTCGTCTCGATCCCGCCGTTCTTCGTAGCGCCGGCGCGACCGCTCTTCAGCCGATGCGTCCAGGTAGATTTTCAGGTCGGCATCGGGCAGTACCACCGTCCCAATGTCGCGCCCGACGACGACGGCTTCGCCGCCACCGGCGATCCGCCGCTGCTGGGCCACCATGGCTGTGCGCACGCCTGGGTACGCTGACACAGCCGAGACGTCGGCGTCCACTTCCGGCCGGCGCAGCGCCCACGTGACATCTTCGTCGTCCACGAGAACGGTGTACTGCCGGCCATCGTCGTTGGTCGGTGCTGTGATGTCGATTTTGATCTCCCCGGCCAAGGCCGTCACGGCGGCTTCGTCGCGGATGTTGATCCCGCGCTCCAACGCGATCCAGGTGACGGCGCGGTACATGGCGCCGGTGTCCAGGTAGCGGTAGCCCAATCGCTCGGCGACGGCCTCGCCGATCGTGCTCTTGCCGGCGGCGGCCGGTCCGTCGATGGTGATGATGTCTGATCTGTGATTATTCAACACTTACGCGCCTTCGACCGCCGTCCGCAGCTCCTCAACTTCACCTCGGGATAGATGACGCCACCGGCCTGGTGATAGATTGCCCGGTCGAATGGGGCCCAGTCTGACACGAATCAATCGCTTTACCGGGTGTTCGACGGCGTCGGCCATGCGCCGAATCTGTCGCTTGCGACCTTCGTGCAGAATCATTCGGAGCCAGGTGTCTCCCGCCTCGCAGCGCAGCACTTCGACTTGAGCCGGCGCTGTCACGCCATCTTCGAGACGCACGCCTGAGCGTAAGCGGCCTACATCCTCCTGCGGGGGCCGGCCCGACACCCGTACGTGGTACTCCTTCTGATGCTCGAAGCTCGGGTGTGTTAGCCGGTGGGTGAGCGCGCCGTCGTTGGTGAGGAGGATGAGGCCCTCGCTGTCTGCATCGAGCCGGCCCACGGGGTAGACGCGTTCGTCCACATCCACCAGGTCCAGCACCGTGGTCCGCCCCCACGGATCATCGGCTGTGGTGATCACGTCCAGCGGCTTGTGGAGCACGATGTAGACGTAGTCCTCGGTGACGCTGATCGGCTCGCCATCGACGGTGATCGCGTCGCGTTCTGGATCGACCTTCGTCCCCAGTTGGGTGATCGCTTGCCCGTTTACGACGACGCGCCCTTGCTCGATGATTTCCTCGCTCTTGCGCCGGGATGCGACGCCGGCGTGAGCCATGACTTTTTGTAGGCGTTCTTTCATCGTCAAGCTCGTTGGAACCTGATGGACTAACTCGTAAAACGTGATGCGTGAAACGTAAAGTCGTAACCGTTCAGGTAGTGGGGACCCTTGCGAAGGTTTGCCAGTCGCATTCGGGTTGAAAGACCCCTCGCTAGTCGAAACCTCTTGCCAAGGCTACTCCCAACCTTCGCAAGGGTGGCTGAACGCTTACGTAAAGCCTTCTGCATGATGTTGCGTTTTACGTGTTACGTTTTACGTCTATGCCGTTGAGTGGCGGCAGGTCGTCTAGGCTCTCCAGACCGAAGTGTTGGAGAAACTCGAACGTTGTCCCGTAGAGGATCGGCCGGCCGACGGCGTCCAGCCGGCCCACTTCTTCGATCAATCCGCGTGAGAGAAGGGTCCGGAGAACACTATCGCTGTTGACGCCGCGTATCGCATCGATCTGAGGCCGGGTGATGGGCTGGCGGTAGGCGACGATGGACAACGTCTCCATGGCAGCCTCGGAGAGCTTGCCGGAGAGCTCGAGGCCCAGGAAGCGCTCGATGGCCGGCGCCGTCTCCGGGGCGGTGACCATCTGAATTAGGCCGTTGACGCGCTGGATGCGCAGCCCGCGTCCGGCGTACGCCGCGCACAGTCCATCGACGGCGTCGTTGATCTCGCGCGTGGGTACGTCGAGTGTCTGGGCCAAGTCGCGTAGTGCCACCGGTTCGTTAGCCACAAAGAGCAGGCTTTCGATGTGGCTGGTGAGTGATCCGTTAGTCGAGAACTCTCGGTCAGTCATGGCTTAGGCAGGGAATTCGTCTCTTGTCATCAACATACGCTAGTGGTATAATGGCCAGCCAGAATGCGTGTGCGCCCCGTGTGGATCGTCTTGGCCGTATTGTTTCTGCCGCCCGTGCTCTTGGTGATCGGTTGGAGGACGCTTCCAAGAGCTAGGGCGCCGGGCCGGTGCTCTTCGGTGTCAGCCATCGCGCCGAGTGAACGCGACGCGGTTGCTTTCTCGTCGGCATTGCGATCGGCGATTCTTGACAATCCTGGCGGTCCTTTCCAGCTTCACACAACGGATGATCAGTTGACGTCGTACGTGGCGATTGAGACCCAAGGCCATCAGCTCGCTGATCCCCAGATTCACTTCCTCGATGGGGCGGTCTGCCTGAGTGGGCGTGTGGTTGGGCTTGGGCTTGTCAGGCCTCGTTTCCATGCTGAAGTTCACTCCTACATCGTGAATGGCGACATTCAGTTCAACATCCGCTCTCTGATCGTCAACGGACGCAGGTTGCCGGGCTGGATGCGGTGTCTCGCGCAGCGCGTCGCCAACGAATCGATCCACGACGCGTCGCTCCCCATCTGGGTGGAGGCCGTCCAGGTACGCGATGGTGCGATCGTCATCACTGGCGAGCGGCTCTCGAGGCCCCGCTAGCGGCGAAGGGCGACGGCCGCACACGGTGCAGCGTGGGCTACGCTGTCTCCGTTGTCTCCTTCGGGCGCTTGGGGAAGGGGGCGTGGCGGATGTTGGCCCGAATCCGCGCCAGCTCCAGCCCCATTCGCTCTTCGATGACGTGACGTGCCACGCTCATGACCTCTTCGGTCTTGGCCGGCACATCGATGTCGGGGCGTGTTTCGACGTCTAGCAGCACTTCGACGCCCTTGCCACGACTCGTTACCGTTGGCATCACGCGAATGACGTCGGGCAATTGGTCGATATTGTACGCGAGCCGGCCCTCAATGGAATCCGTGGACATCTCTGCTTCACCGCCAGTGACCTGCTTGATGCGCACGCCCTGCGACGCTGCCGGCGCCCGCAGCTCAACCCACAGCAGAACAATATCCACGACCAAAACCAGCAGGCTGGTCATTACGAACAGCAGTTTGCTCGTCGTGGAGATGCTTCGTAGCCCACCAACTAGGGCCGACAGCACATCGGCCGCCTGGATCGGGAAAACAATAACCCCAATCAGAAGCAGTAGCAGCGGGATACTGAACAGAAGAAGCAGGATAACGACGATGCGATTGAAAACGTTCATGAAGTTTTTTCCTCTTTCGCATTTCTCAACTGCGAAGATAGCAGCTTGAGCAATCACACATATTAGTACTGCTTAGTACTGCTCAGGCTACGGCCTGGCGACCACGCGGCTACCGTCCTTGCAATTGGGGAATGCGGAAAAGATGGGGTCGGTGGGGGGCGGCCGCCTCCCACCGACCCCATCTTTTCCGATCTCTTCTTGTGTAGGCACGAAGTGCCGGAGCAGCCACACATATTATACATTACTTGAGCCGGATCGTCTAGGAGCGAACGATCGATTTTGCAGTCGGAACCCTTAAAATCTGGGGACTCAGACCACTATATGTAGGGGGGAGACACCTGTCCGACCACAAAATATCGGATGGTGGCTCGAAGTGTCACGTGGGTTCGCGGCCGCTGTCACGCCCCAGGAGCATCAGGCCGGCCGTCACGGCTAGGATCACGAGTGTGAGGGCGCTGATGACAGCTCCAATTTTGAAGGTGGACGGGTCGTAGATAAATGTGACTGTGTGCCGGCCTGGCCCTAGCGCGACTGCGCGGAAAAGAACATCGGCTCGATGGATGGTGGCCGGCCGGCCATCGACGGTGGCTTGCCAGCCAGGGTAATACGAGTCCAACAGCACAAGATAGCCTGATCGATCCAGGTCGGCTTGGATCTCGACGCGCTGTGGCGAGTAGTGGGTGATGTGGGCTGTGGGTTGCGCGCGAAATCTCCCGTGCTCCTCCGCCCCCCTGCTCCCCTGCACAGCGTGGGAGGGGGACGCCAACAGCACCTCCATCTGTGGATCGAACGTCGGGTTGTCGATGATGGCGAGGGCTGTCTCATCATCGGGTACGAGGCGTGCGTGGTGCACGACGAAGGTGCGCGGCAGCGCGTCGAGGTTGTCGTACACGACGACGTCTGGGTCGCGATATGCCAGTTCGTGACGGCCCAAACCGAGCAGATCGGCCATCGTGTGCCGTTGGCTGTCGCTGATGAGGGTCAGGCTTTCGATGTGGAACAAGCCGGCCGGCTTGGCGGGGGTGACGTGTACTTGAGTTACCGCCATCGGAGATGGGAGCTCATACTGCGTTCGGTAGGCGTGGCCTGGGTGATCGCCCGGCGGGTAACCCGAGCGCGCCGGCCACGTTCGGGCTACCGGCGGTCGA
>JAANWY010000071.1 GCA_018263655.1 Anaerolineales bacterium
TCAGCCACGGAGGCGAAGCCGGAGTGGCGTCCTGGCGTCCTGCGGTATCACGACGGCACTCCACTGCGTTCCGTGCCTGACTACGAACGCGAGGTCTCCCCCATGATGCTGGGCGAGGTCTCCCGACCGATGCCCTCGCGCCTCGGTCAAGAGACCCTCGGCGAGCATAAAGCGATCATAGAAGAGCCTATTCTGGAACAAACGAGACTTCAAGCTCGCCGGCTGCGATGTCGGCCATCGTTTGGTCGACCGCCTCGATGGCCTCGGGCGGAATCTGATCCTTGAGCGCGTCGTTGTACTTCAGCAACATCGCATCCTCGGCAATCCCAAAGCGGTAGTACGGGTTATCGAATGCGCCGGCGTGCACGTCATCCAGCATCTGGGTGAACATTGGCTCCAAGTTCCACATCAGGTTCACCAGGACAACGTCTGGGCCGTTCTCGTTCATATTGCCGACGTAGCCAGTGACATAGCCGCCGGCCTCCTTGGCCGCCTCGATGGCGCCAAGAGCCGGGCCTTCTCCGCACTCGATCCAGAAGTCGACCCCAGCATCGGCTTGCGCCAGCGCGGCTTCCTTGGCCTTGGCGACGTCCACCCAGTCGCCGACTGCGGTCTGGATCAGCTTGGCGTCCGCGTTCACCGTCTTGGCCCCCTCCAAAAGAGCCTCGCCCATGGCATGACAGACGGGGATATCGAACCCGTACAGGGCGCCGAGTACACCGGTCTCACTCATGTGGCCGGCCAGCACCCCGATGGGATATGCCGCCTCGTAGAACGGCTGATCGTAGTCGGCAACATTGGCCGCCGTACGGCCAATGCCGCCGGCCCAGGCGAAGTTCACATCAGCGTAGTCTTCGGCGACAGCGAAGGTGGCATCCTGGTAGCTGAACGAGTGAGCGACAATCATTTCGAAGCCATCCTCAGCGTACTGCCGCAGGACGCGCTCTACATCGGCGTCCGCCACGCTCTCGGAGAAGGTGATTTCGACGTCTTTATCACCCATGGCCTGAATGGCGTCATAGCCAGCTTCATTCCAGGAGTTGTCGTCCCACGGGCCGGTCAGGATCACGGCCATCTTGCCCGCGCTCTCCTCCACAGCCGGGGCTTCTTCCTCGGCCGGCGCTGCCTCCTGCACGACGGGGGCGCCGGCGCATGCGACCAGGGCGATCAAGAGTAGCCCGGTCAGGATAAGGATTACTTTGCGATTCATCTTTTCTCCTCCATTCTTATCTCTAAGGACATTGTCCTTGTCAGGCCAGTTTGCGGCCTGGGTTATCATTTCTTTCCCACGCGCTCTTTGCTCGCTGCTGTGGCCGGTCTCCCGACCTTTGATCGCCGAAGGTCTCCTGACCGAGGCGAAACGGGCTCGGTCGGGAGACCTTCGCCCAACGTTGGGGGCCAGTTTACGGCCTGGGTTATCACTTCTCTCCCACGAGTTCTTTGCACAGTTCAGCAGCAGATGCGGCATCCGGGGCGTAGCCGTCGGCGCCGATCTCATCAGCCCATTGCTGGCTGACGGAGCCTCCGCCTACGACGATCTTGTACCTGTGACGTTTGTCAACCTCCTCGAAAAGTCTGATAGTGCTGCGTTGAGCGGGGCGAGTGGTGGTCATCAGCGACGACATTCCGACGATATCGGCCGCCTCCTTCTCGGCCGCTTCCAGAAAGGCGCTGGGCGATACGCCACGGCCCAGGTCGACCACACGGAAGCCATGGGCGGTCAGCAGAGTCCCGACGATGTTCTTGCCGATGTCGTGCACGTCGTTTGCAACAGTGCCGATCACCACAGTCCCCAACGAAGCAACCTGTCCGCCCATCGCGGAGATAGCTTCTTCGATGGGCGTAGTGGCGCGTTTAGCGGCCTCGCCGGCCGACATGAGTTCGGGTAGAAAGATCTTGAAATCTTGGAAAAGCTGACCCACTTCGGTCAGAGCCGGCACGATCACGTTCTGGATCAGGCTTAGTGGATCGACTCCTTCCTCCAGGGCTTGGCGGGCGATTCTTTCGGCTCCACCGGCATCACCCTGATGCAAAGCTTCGCTCAAGCCGGCACGTATTTGTTCGGAATTCTCAGCCATGGCGCACCTTCTTCCATCCTCCATCAAGATCTAGTCCCAGCTCGATGATCTCATCGCGGACCTGGCGATAGATGTCCAGCCACTCCGCCTTGGGTTCTAGCGTGCCCTCATCGTAGACTTCCGGGAAAGGATGTCCACGCTGCGGGTCGTCGAATGTGTCCTCATAGCGCTTTAGAAATTCGAGCACGCAGTCGTTGGCTTGCTGGCGGGTGAGACCCAGGGCCGCGTGGGCCACTTCGGCGATAAAGCGGGCCTCGAGGCCGGTCGTGTGGTCGGCATTGAAGCCACCGGTGGTCCCTGCGCCCTGCTGGTTCATACCGCACGTCGCGCCAACCACCGCGCCGGCGGCGACTTCCCAAAGCAGTTCGGCGGTGCCCGGCCCCGATACGGTGTAGATGTCGTTGAGCATGACGATGGGCGTGTTGCGCGCCAACGCCTGGCCGACCATGGCTTGCACCCACAGCCCCATGCGGTCGGTGTTGTTGACCCAACGCAGGTGGGTATGGCTCATCATATGATACGACGCTGTGTAAAGAAGCGTGCCCAAAATGTGGCAGGCGACGCTGACCACAGCCGTGCCCTCTGCGCCGCCGCCCAGCCCGCCGATCAGCGGGGTCATCAGATCGACGATGTGCATGCCGGCGTTCTGCAGGTGCGCCACTCGAGAAAGCTGGTCGAAGTCCGTCTTCAACTCGACCATCTGTGAGACCAGCAGTGCGTCGGATGGACGCAGAGCCGATTCGGGGTCGATGGCCGCCATCTTGCCTGCACAAGTCAGTGAAACGGCGACGTCGTTG
>JAANWY010000072.1 GCA_018263655.1 Anaerolineales bacterium
GCCCCCGCCTACCTGACGAGCGCCAAGACGGGCGACGACGTGGACGACCTCTTCCGCCACCTGGGCCGGATGCTCGTAAGCTGAACAACCCCTGGAGCCTCACATGAATCCAACCGTCGCCCGACTGATATTGCAAGATCGCAGAATTGCCTACTTCATTACCGATCGCGAGCTGAATGTCGTAGAAGTAAGTGGCGCCGTGAGCATCCTTCACGATGGCCAAAAGCCCAGCCTGGGACACTCGCTTTTTGACCTTGTGCCCGAACTCATCGGCAGCGAGGAGACGATAGCGGAGATTCTGGCCGGCGAACAAGATCGCTTTCAACTGCCATGGGTCAACCGCACAACGCCCAGCGGCGAGATCCGCTACCTGACCATGGCGGATCTCCCGTGCCGCGACCGTGCCGGCAAGATCACGGGCCTCATCCACCTGGTGCAGGACGTCACCGAGATGGGCCAACTGGAGCAGAAGCTGACGCAGCGCCGCAACGAACTGCGCCTCCTGCGCGATCAACTGACCCAGCAGAATCGCCAATTAGCGGCTGCCAACGCTGAACTGCTGCGCCTGGACGAAATGAAGTCACAGTTCGTCTCCGTGGCTGCTCACGAACTCCGCACCCCGCTGGCCTCCATCAGCGGCTTCGTCGAGATGCTTCTGGACGAAGACTTTGGTCCGCTCAACGAGGAACAACGGGAATACCTGGAGATTGTTCAGCGCAGCGCCGGCCGGCTGCTGTTCATCACCAACAACCTCCTGGACGCAACGCGGATCGAGATGGGGCGCATCGAACTCGTCCTCACGCCGGTGGATCTGCCGGCCCTCGCCGAGACCGTGGCCGCCGAATTCGAGCCACAGTTAGATGCCAAGTTGCAACGGTTGACACTGCGCGCGCTTCCAGGCCTGCCGCAGGCCTTGTGCGATGAAGCACGTGCCCAGCAGATCATCGGCAACTTGTTGAGCAACGCCAACAAGTACACGCCGCACGGGGGATCCATCACCATCAGCGTCGAGCCGGCCGAGGAGGAAGGATTCCTGCAAGTTGCCGTGGCAGATAACGGCGTCGGCATCCCCGGCGAAGATCAGAAGCGCCTGTTCGACTTGTTTTTCCGAGCCAAGAGCGCCCACGCCACTGATGCCAGCGGGGCCGGCCTGGGCCTCTTCATCACCCGCTCCCTCGTGGAGTTGCACGGTGGCCGGATCTGGGTCGAGAGCGAGGTTGACCAGGGCACCACTTTCTACGTCACATTCCCCGCCACTGGCGAACCCGCTGGTGAACCCCACAGCAGCTCGGCCAACACTCAATGCAGATCGTAATGCCGGCCGGCGCCACTTCGGGCTGCGCACCATGCGGGCTCGAGCGGCGCGCATCGGCGGCTGGCTCGCTGTGGAATCGGCGCCGGGGCACGGTACTCAGGTCAAGCTATGCTGGCCACTCAATCGAGCGGGGGAGCAGGGGAGCGGGGGAGCAGGGGAGCAGATGAAGCCAGTTGAAGTTCTGGTCGTCGATGATCACGCTTTGTTTCGTGAGGGACTGGTCGGCATTCTCAACGCCCAACCGGACCTCGAGGTGGTTGGCGAGGCGAGCGATGCTGAGGCTGTTGCGTGGAGCCGTGCAGGGCGAGGCAGCTATTACGCCGGCGCTGGCCGGCCGGATGATGCAGGAGTTTCGCCGGCTGAGCCAGCGGCCGGCCCCTCAGATGAAGAACTGGAAGCGCTCACTCCGCGAGAGCAGGAAGTGCTCAATTTGGTGGCTGAAGAGGGAGCCACCGACCAGGAAATCGCTGAGGCGCTATCCATCAGCGTGCACACGGTGAAGACCCACATGCGCAACATCCTGGCCAAGCTGCACGTCAACAGCCGGCACGAAGCCGCCACGTACGCGCGTCGCAAGGGGTTAGTGTGAAAAGACGAATGGGCAGATCGGCGGTCAGTGGCGATGTCCTGAGCTTGTCGAAGGGTCGGAAGCCGGCCGTCGCGAGGGAAGCCAGGAATTGAAGATTACCGATCACCACCCAGAAACTGCATCAGGGTATCTAGCTCTAAAGGCAACGGCTTCGCAAACAGCCACGCCACCTTCAACCAGAATCCCTCAACCACTTCGGACCGCACCACGCCCTTGCTGAGGATTTCCTCTGTGTAGTCCGCTTCGCGTTTACGCAACACGCGGACTTGCTTCCGCTGTTGGTCAACGAACCAGATTTCCGCAACGCCAATACTTCGATAGTCGGCCTCCAGTGCCACAGTGTCACTCGCCTTGTCTCCTGGTGACAAGATTTCGATGACCAGGTCAGGTGCGCCGTAGATGCCCTTCTCCTGGACAATGCCGGCTCGCTCCTTGCGCACAAACACGACATCTGGCAGCCGGCCCCGATGCTCCGTGATCTGCACTGCCGTGCGGGAACCAAGGACGATGCCCAGGTCGTTCGCACGGACGTACGCCCGCAATACCGTGATCAACCATGTGTTTAAGTCCTCATGGGGATATCTTGCAGCCATTCTCCTCACCACGACGCCGTCAACGAGCTCCACCTCGTCATCCTCGCCAAACAGGTCCACAAACTGGTCAAACGTCAGAGGACGTGGCGGGACCAATACCATCCGCTCATCATGTGTTTCCACCAGTTCTTTCAGCGCCAGCTCTTGCACCATTTCTCCCTCACCTGTGTCTGATGAAGTGTGTTGCGTGGATTCATTTTTGACTATCCTGAACTCTAAAACTGATTGTAACGTAGTTGGCTGTTGAAGGCAAATCGTGTGAAGCTGGAAGCGACCTGTCGTGGGGTCAGGATTGCTGCTTTTGCACGTTGTTGGGCAGCCGGGCCCAGATGGTCAGGCGAAGTTCCTCATCCACCAGCTCAAAGCGGGGCTCGCGGCCGCTCAATTCGCGGGAGAGGCGCACCAGGGTGGGGATGCTGATGCTTGCCTCCGCATCCAGTTCGTGCTAAGATTCGTGTGGACGGGCGTAGACCTGAATGCTTTGCTGGTCAGGTGGCAGATCTGGAATCCGCTTCGTTTTCATCCTCGCACAGACGTAGGGTGGGTTTTGTGTTCCTTGCTTGGGTGTGTTGGTCACCATTTCAGCCCGCGAGGGCGGGAGAGAGGCCGAATCAATATGAGGAGAATGGTGGGTAAGGTTGGACTTCGGATCCTCGGAGGGGTCACCTTGATCGCGCTTGGACTCCTGACCATAGGCCTGGTGGCCGTGATGCGCTTTGACCCCGTCTCTGTTTTCCCCAAGGCTATGTCTCCGGAACAACCAACGACGTACGGTCTCGCGAAAATCCCAGAGGCCACCAGGCACCAGCTACGCGATGCCTATGGCCAAGTACCCTTAAGCTTTGTGGCTAATCAGGGCCAGACCGCCGGCCAGGTGAAGTTCCTGGCCCGTGGCCGCGGTTACACCTTGTTTCTCACGCCGTCGGAGGCAGTGCTGTCCTTAATCCAGCCCGACGCACAGGCTGTGCTGTGCCTGCAACTCGTCGGCGCCAACCCCGAGCCCCAGATGGTGGGGCTGGACGAGTTGCCCGGCAAGGTCAACTACTTCATCGGCGCCGATCCGCAAAACTGGCACACCGGTCTCCCTACCTACGCCCGGGTCCAGTACCAGGACGTCTACCCCGGCGTGGACCTAGTCTACTACGGCAACCAGGGGCATCTGGAGTACGACCTGGTGGTGTCACCCGGCGCCGACCCCGAAGCCATCCGGCTGCGCTTCGAGGGCGCGGATAAGATCAACCTGGACGACCAGGGCAACCTGATCGTGCACGTCGCCGGTAGCCAGGTCATGCAGCGTGCCCCCGTCATCTATCAGGAAGTGGCCGGCGTCCAACAGGCCATCAGCGGCCGCTACGTATTGCACGGCGACCAGGATGTCGGATTTCAGGTGGCCGCCTATGTTGCCGGCAGGCCCCTGATCATCGACCCGGTGCTGGAATACTCGACCTACCTGGGCGGCAGCGAGCGCGACCATGGCCACGGCATCGCCGTGGGCGCCGACGGCAGCGTCTACGTGTCGGGCGAGACCTCATCGGATAACTTCCCCACGGAGGATCCCATTCAGTCTGCCAAGGACAATGCCATAGACGCTTTCGTGACGAAGCTGAGCGCCGACGGCTCCACCCTGGTATACTCCACCTACCTCGGGGGGAGCAGCGGTGACGTGGCCTATGCTATCGCTGTGGATGGCGCCGGCAGCGCCTATGTGACAGGACCGGCATCGACCGACTTCCCAACGACGCCAGGCGCCTTCCAGACCGAGCACGCCGGTGGCACAGACGCTTTCGTGGCTAAACTGAACGCCGCCGGCGATGCTCTTGTCTACGCCACGTTCCTCGGGGGCAGAGGCAGTGATCAGACATGGGGCATCGCCGTGGACGCCGCCGGCAGCGCCTACGTGACGGGCTCCACCCTAAAACCGGGGGACGACTTCCCCGTCACCCCCGGGGCCTTCCAGCCCTCTCGCGGTGGGCCCGACCCCGCCGCCTTCGTGACGAAGTTCAACCCTGCCGGCTCTACCCTGGTCTACTCTACGCACCTCGGCGGCAGCGAGACAGACCGGGGTTACGATATCGCCGTGCTCGGGGGGAACGCCTACGTCACCGGCGTGACCAGTTCGGACGACTTCCCCACGACGGCGGGTAGCTTCCAGGACAGCCGTGCTGGAGTCACGGACGTCTTCGTGACCAAGATGAATGCCGCCGGCTCCGGCCTGGTCTACTCCACCTACCTTGGCAGCAGCCGCGGTGACGTGGGCTTCGGCATCGCCGTGGACCTCACCGGCAGTGCCTACGTGACGGGCGAGACCTATTTTGACGACTTCCCAACGACGCCGGGCGCCTTCCAGACCAGCCGGGGCGGTGCGGCCGGTGACAATGACTCTTTCGTGACGAGGCTGAATGGTGCCGGTGACGCCCTCATCTGCTCTAGCTTCCTCGGCGGCAGTGGAGTCGAGCACGGCGCCGGCATCGCCGTGGACGGCGCCGGCATCGCCTACCTGACGGGCTGGACCTCTTCGGACAACTTCCCCATCGTGAACCCCATCTCGGGCGGCAGTGCGTACGAAGACGGCGAGGTCTACGTAACCAAGGTGGATACCGAGGCTTGCGCCATCGTTCACTCCAGCTTCGTGGGCGGCAGCGAGCAAGACCGCACCGGCGGCGACAAGGGGGACCCCGCCGGCAACCCCATCGGCGTGGACGCTGAGGGCTGCGCCTACGTGACGGGCCGGACCAAATCGACCGACTTCCCCACGACCGCAGGGGCCTTCCATGCCGCTTTCGGCGGCCCTGACGCCGACGGCTTTGTCGTCAAGATTTGCGACATTGCGCCCAGTGCTTTCATTTCACTACCGGACACTTTTAGTACAACGGAGCGAATTCCAGAGCCGCAAATGCAACGGGAATAGGCATGCCTTCATCCAAGAAGTGTTCAAGCAAATCCAAGCCGAGTCGAAAAA
>JAANWY010000073.1 GCA_018263655.1 Anaerolineales bacterium
TACAAAATCGTCGACGATTATCCGATTCGCCCCTTCGACAAGCGCGTGTTGGGCGAAGGTCTCCCGACCGAGCCCGATTCGCCTTGGTCAGGAGACCTTCGGCGATCAAAGGTCGGGAGACCGGCCACAGCGGGGGGTTGGGTAGTTAGTCTGTGTCTACATCATGACCGAAATTGTTCTCAGAAACGTTACCAAAGAATTCGGCGCTGGTGACGACCGCGTCATCGCTGTCGATGATCTAACGGTGACCGTCCAAGATCAGGAATTCTTCAGTTTGCTGGGGCCCTCAGGGTGTGGTAAGACGACCACCTTGCGACTCATCGCCGGCTTCGAGCGTCCATCGAAGGGTCAGGTGATTATTGATGGACAAACCGTCAACGACATTCCCCCGAACCGGCGTCAAATTGGGATTGTGTTCCAGAGCTACGCCCTGTTTCCACACCTAACCGTCTTCGAGAACTGCGCGTTCGGACTCCACGCCCGCGGCCTGCCCGAACCTGAAATTCAGGACAAAGCGAATGAAGTGCTGAAACTGGTCCATTTGTCGGAGATGGCCGATCGCCGGCCCAGCCAACTGTCTGGCGGCCAGCAGCAGCGGGTGGCCATCGCTCGCTCCCTGGCAATCGAGCCCCGCATCATCCTGTTCGATGAACCGCTATCGAACCTGGATGCGAAATTGCGGGTCGAGATGCGGGGGGAACTGGTGCGGCTTCAGCGCCGGCTGGGTATCACAGCCCTGTACGTGACGCACGACCAAGAGGAGGCACTGGCTATCTCTGACCGTGTGGCGGTATTGGATGCCGGCCGGCTGCAGCAAGTTGGGGAACCATGGGAGTTATACGAGCACCCCCAAACGCACTTCGTCGCCGACTTCCTCGGTCGTACCAACCTCATCGAGGCCACCGTGGTAGAGCGCCAAGCAAATAGCTGGCTACACGTCCGTACGGCAAGCGGCTTAGAACTACTGGCCGGGGCTGGACGATTGGATCGGACAGCCGGCCAGACCGTATGGGTGACAACCAAGGCTGAGAAGATTCAGATTCATCCGAACGACGGCGGGGGCGTGAACCTGATCCCAGGGACAGTCACTGAGGTCCAATACATTGGACCCAAGCTGGACCTGTCGGTGCAACTGGACGATGGTCAGATCCTGTTGACTTCTAATGAGCCCACGTTGGAACTGCGCCGGCTGCAACGGGGCGATCCGGTGACAATTCAGATCCCGCCCGAGATGCTGTATGTCATTTAAACGTCATCTGAGACAAGACCATGGCTGAAGCACGCACGTGGACTGAAGCGATCAAACCCAAGACATTTCCGTGGCGACGGGTATTATTATCCCCCTACTTCTGGCTGGCTTTACCCGTTGCGTGGGTGATTGTTGCCTACATCATCTACCCCTTCACGTCCCTAATCTACACGAGCATCACCAGCCGAACGGGTGAGGCTCTCACCCTGGCCCACTATCTACTCTTCGTTGACATCAAATCGACCTACTTCCTCGCGTTTCTGCGTAGCTTGCGGGTAGCCGTCGTAGTGGTCTCTCTGACGACGATGTTAGGCATCGGACTGGCGTTTCTGTTCACACGCTTCGACTTCCCGGGGCGCAATGTGATGTACAGTATGGCCGTCATGCCCCTGGTGCTCCCCGGCTTTGTAGCTGCGTACGCTTACCTGATGCTCTACGGTCGTTTCGGGATCGTCACGCGGCTGTGGAACCTGATCGCCACCGGGGAGCTGGGTCAGGCGTCCATCTATCTGGATCGCTACTCGGGGGTGGTGACAGTACAGACAGTGGCCTATCTCCCGTTCATGTTCCTGACGATCTCGGCCGTCATGGCGCGGTTAGACCCAGCCATGGAGGAAGCCGCCTTGAGCCTGGGCGCTTCTCGCTGGCGCATTTTCTTTAAGGTCATCCTGCCGCTTCTAGCCCCAGGCATTGCGGCCGGCGCCATCCTCGTCTTCTCCAGCTCTATGGCGGACTTCGGCACCCCACTGTTTATGGAGTACGAAGCTTTTACTGTCAGTATCTTCAAGGCCAAGATTGCAAATGAAACAAACATCTCTGCAGCGATGAGCGTGATCCTCACCTTGGCCTCGCTGGCGGCTCTCTATGTCGTGCGCACGTATCTGGAGCAACGGGAGTACGCCAGCCTGGGCCGAGGCTCCACTCGCCCCCCTCGAAAGCTCCAGGGCTGGCGACGTGCGGCGGCAATGAGCGTCGCGGCCCTCACCCTGATCGTCATGCTGCTGCCGCTCGGGATGATCATCGTCATGTCCTTCACCGACGTCCAGCATTGGTCAGTACGGGAGCTATTGCCACCTTACTTTCATATAGAACACTACTTTAGCCTGTTCAAGGGAACACTGTTTCGGGCGCTACGCAACTCGTTGACCTTTGCCACGTTGGCCACGCTGATGGCCGTCGTCTACGGCACCGTGGTGGCCTACCTGCTCACCCGGCGCCGCTTCGTCGGTCAGAGAATTCTGGATGCCCTGGTCACGTCGCCCTATGTGATCCCCGGCACGGTAGTCGGCGTAGCTTACATCATCGCCTTTAACCGCCGCAGTCCCTTCTCCCTGGGTACGATCTGGGTTGCCACGCCGGTTATCATCATCGCGGCTCTGTTCATGCGCCGCTCGGCCTACGTCATCCGCTCGGTGGTGGCGTCGTTCCAACAGATGGATGCCAGCGTGGAAGAGGCGGCTCTCAGTCTGGGCGCCTCGTGGACGTATGCCTTTCGCCGGATAACGGTGCCCATGATTCTACCGGGGCTGGTAGCCGGCGGCCTGCTGTGCTTTGTCACCGGCGTGGCCGAGCTGAGCACCAGCATTCTACTCTACACCTCTGCCACACAAACTATCCCTATCACCATCTACCAGTTGGTCTACAACTCATCCATCGGCCAGGCCTCAGCCCTGGGCATCGTCCAGGTCTTAGTCGTCCTCACCTCGCTAATAATCATCAACCGCACCGTCGGTATCCGCTCTCTTCAACTATGAGCCCAGCAAATCAATCCGCCCTGGTCATTTCTTTCGATATGGACCAGGTACTCGTACCAAGCCCTATTGGCAATCGCATCTTCCCCCTAGTTGCGGCTGAACTAGCCCAAGAGATCACCAACCATCGAACAGGGTCTCCCGAGGTTATGGCCGGCAAGCTCCGTCACCGCGTCCACGAGGAGTGGCAACATCGCCTGCGCAATGGCGATGACATCGTGTCAGCTTACGATTGGGACGACATTTTCACCGTCACCGTACAGCGTCTGGGTCTGTCACGTCAGGTGTACATCGCGCCCTATGTGGAAGCGTTCTGCGAGCACCCTCATAACCTCCCGACTTATCCCGAAGTGCCAGAGCAGCTGGCCAATCTGCGCGAGCAAGGAGCGCGCTTGCTGTTGGTGACCAACGGGCACGCCCGTTATCAGTTGCCAATCCTCCGGGCTCTGGGTCTGGATCCTTTCTTCCACCGCATCGCCACACCCGATCGGGTCGGGTACGGCAAGCCCGATCCTCGTATATTCAGGTGGGCATTTCGAAGTCTGGCCGGCCAACGCAACGTTCACGTCGGCGACCGGCTCGTGCACGATGTGTACGGGGCCCGCCGGGCAGGGTTGGAAACTGTCTGGTTCAAGCGCGATCTTCCGCCAGAGTTGGCGGAGTTGCCGCCAGACGAGCGGCTGGCAGCGTCCGGCACACAATTCTTGATCGAGACAGAGTTGGCCGAAGAGTGCGTGATAGTAGACAAACTCACACCCTATTGGCCAGAGCACGTAGCCAAGAATCTGGCCGAGTTGCCGGCACTGCTGGGCCTGGCACAGGGAACGAAGTCGCGCGACGAGGCGTAACCATGGCCCATTCAGGCACACAGACAGAAGCGCTAGCTGTGCCCGGGCATGGGATCATAGACACAGACACCATCGCCGGCTTCTGGCCTCAGCGCCCGGCAGACATCTCCACTGGACGTCTGCTACAGATGATGGACCAGCACGACGTGGCCCAGGCTTGCGTCGTCTCGGCGCGCGGCATCTTCTACGACGACGCCGACGGCAACACCGAGACCTTGGCCTGGTGCCGCGCCGAACCGCGCTTCACTCCCGTCGGCACGCTTGACCTGCGCAAATTCGTGGGTTACCAGGACGAAATCCAGCGCCTGACCGCGGCCGGCGTCAAGCTGTGGCGGCTTTTCCCCGAGCTCCAAGGCTGGACCCTGGACCTGGCGTCCTTTCGCCGGGTGCTGAATGCCCTGGACAACGCCGGCGCTGTGCTCTTTATCAGCGGGCAACCCAGCACAGTGGTTCGGGCCACGGCCGGCGCCAGCTTGCCCATCATCCTGGGTCTACACTTCTATCAAATGGCCGACTTGCTAGCCGTGCTCGAAGAAGGAGCAGACCTCCACATATCTACCCGGTTGCTGCATGGGCCAGGCGTGCTGGAGACTCTGGTCGAGGTGATGGGCCACGAGCGGCTCATCTTCGGTTCTGGCGCACCGCTCTCTTCACTGGGCAGTGCGCTCAAACGGATAGCCGTGGCAGAACTGACAAGCGAGCAGCGAGCAGCCATCTTGGGCGGCAATCTGCGCCGACTGCTCGCGGAGGAGCGCCATGATCATTGACGCCCATGCTCATTTCGGCAAGGTGTACTATCCCATTGCATACCTGACGGCAGAGGATATTCTGGCATACATGGACCAGGAGGGTATTGACATCAGTATCCTCTCCTCCACCCTGGCCATCACCTACGACTTCCGTGAGGGAAACCGCGAGCTGGCAGCAGCCATCCACGGGCATCCCCGACTGCTCGGCTACGTTTCCGTCAACTTGAACTACCCGGAGGAGTCAATCGAGGAACTGGCCCGCTATCTGGGCCAGAGCAAGTGTGCCGGCAACCAGTTCGTAGGCGTAAAGGTGCACCCGCTGCTGGCCAAACGCCGGTACGACACGCCAGAGGGCGAGGCTCTGACCCGCGCCGTGGCCGACTACGGCGTGCCCATCCTGGTCCACACCTTCAACTCACCTCTGGAATCGCCGTGGAACGTTGTGCCGGCTGCTAAAGCGAACCCAGACGCACCCATCATCCTGGGGCACATGGGTGGTGAAGCCTGGTGGGAGGGAGTGCGCGCCGCGCAGGAATCGCCCAACCTCTACCTAGAAATCTGCGGAACCCGGACCGATCCGGAGAAGGTGCGCGCGGGCATCGCGGCTGTCGGCGCCGAGCGCGTCCTCTTCGGCACCGACGCCATCTGGTTCGACGCCGCCCACATGCTTGGGGCTATCGAGGATGCCGGCCTATCATCATCTGAGCGAACCCTCATCATGGGGGAAAACGCTAAGCGGCTGTTCAAGCTTGAAGGAACATGAAGGAGGAGATTTGTGGCCCAGAATAGTGATTCTCTTCGTTTCTGTGTCGTGGGCGCCGGCAACATCGGTCACGTCCACGCTCAGGCAATCGAGCATATACCAAAGGCGCGACTGGCCGTCGTGGGCAGCACGAGCTCAGAGCGGGGGGCAGCCCTGGCTGACGCACACGGCGCCCACTGGGTGCAGGACTACGTCCAAGCAGCGACGCATCCGGAGGCGGATGTCGTGTGCGTCTGCACCCCCACCGGCACGCACGCCGGCCTGGCCGTCGCCGCTGCCCAGGCCGGCAAGCACCTGGTCGTGGAGAAGCCGCTGGACGTCACGCTGGAGCGGGTGGACCAGATTCTGGAGGCAGCTCAATCGGCTGGGGTGAAGGCGACCTGCATCTTCCCCTACCGCTGGATGGCCGGCTCGCAGAAAGCCAAAGAAGCCATCGAAGCCGGCCGTCTGGGACGCCTGACGCTGGCTGATGCGCGCGTCAAATGGTACCGTTCGCAAGAGTATTACGACACCGGCGGCTGGCGCGGCACCTGGCGCCTGGACGGCGGTGGCGCCCTGATGAACCAATCCATCCACGCCATCGATCTGATGCAATGGCTGGCCGGCCCAGTGCGCTCAGTGTACGGACACGTTAGCACCCTGGCGCACCGGATGGAGACGGAAGACACAGCGTCGGCTGTGCTGACCCTGGCCGACGGCGGACTTGCTGTGATCCAGGGAGCAACCAGTTGCTGGCCAGGCGAGCCGGCGACGGTGGCCTTGCACGGCGACCAAGGCAGCATTGTCCTCCACGAAGGCCGCATCGTCACCTGGAAACTGGCCGACGCGGAACCCGACGAAGAAGAGGCCATGCTGAGCCTGGAAGGGGAGCAGGGCAGCGGGGCGGCCGATCCCATGGGTATTGGCTACGAATTGCACCGCCGGCAGCTCGCCGACATAGTGGAAGCCATCCGAAACGACCGGCCGCCGACCACCGAGGCCGCCGAGGGCCG
>JAANWY010000074.1 GCA_018263655.1 Anaerolineales bacterium
GTTCGAAGAACCGTCGCAAACCCGCACCCCCTTCGACTGGGCTCAGGACGTCGCTTCGATACGGTCTCCACTTCGTTTCGACCTACTCAGGATGCTAGTCCTGATACCTCCTGAACGGTTACCACAACAGAAGACGAAAACGAAGGCCGGCATCAAGCTGGCCTTCGTTTGTCTGTCGCCACTTGCCGTCGTTCAGCTTGTTTGCGGCAGGTGCACTTCGAAGGTTGCACCCTCGCCGGCCTCGCTCTCTACACACACCTCGCCGCCATGTGTCTCTACAATCGAACGCACCAACGATAACCCCAAGCCAGCGCCTCCCTCGCTACGCGGCCGCCGCTTGTCCACGCGATAGAACCGATCGAAAATGTGGGGCAGGTGCTCCTCGGGGATGCCAGGCCCTGTATCCGACACTTGGATGATGACTGCACCGGTTCCACTCCGCGCGGCCGGCATGCTGCCTTTGGCTGATTCCCCAACCTCGTGCGCGGTCATAGCCTTCAGCGTGATTTCGCCCCCCGATTGGCTGTACTTTATGGCATTGTCGAGCAAGTTGCGGATCACCATGCGCATCGGATCGGGATCGGCCAGCACCGGTGGCAGGTGGGCCGGCACGTCGATCTGCAGCTCCATGCCGGCTGCGCCTGCCAGCGGCCCCATCTCATCGGCTAAGTCGTAGAGCAGGGGAGCCAGATCGATGCTTGACGCCGGTCGTTCCTGCGCAGCCTCGACTTTTGACAGTGTGAGCAGATGGTCGATGAGTCGCTGCAGGTGCCCGACTTCCTGTTCCATCTGACCGAGGTAGCGCTCTGCCAGTTCTGGCTTCGACTGTCCGTGCTGCTGAATCATCTCAATCCGCAGCCGGATGCTGGTGAGTGGGGAACGTAGTTCGTGGGCCGCGTTGGCCACGAAGGCCTGCTGTCGAGCCAACACCTCGCGAAGTTGTCCCGCCATGCGGTTGAAGGCTTGACCGAGACGTTGGACCTCGTCGGGGCCGGCCGGCGTCACCCGCTGTTCGAGATCGCCGGCGGCTACCGCTTCCGTCACCGACGTCAGATGCTGGATGGGGCTGGCGACCTGGCGTGCGAGCAGCAAGCTCGCAATCGCTGTCACGACCAGAATCGCGCCACCGACTCCGATCAAATTCAGCCACGTCCGCCGGATGTCACTGTGGATGGGGGCCATCGGGACCGAAAGCTGGAGGACGCCGTCGATCTCTCCGGCCTCTTCGGTGATGGGTGCAGCGACGAAGAGGCGTTCCTCGTTGCGCCATTCGTCCCAGCGGATATCGTGCTGCTCTTGGTGGGCCTGGGCCGCGACGATTTCGGGATGGTTGTGTTCGATCTGGCCCAGCACGGCCGCATCCGAACTGGCCAGCACCCGCAGATCCGAATTGACGACGGTGACCCGCGCTCCAATCCGCTGAGCGTAGGAGTGGGCCAGGGTATCGATATCGAGCGAGCGTCCTTCGTCCGTCTCGACCTCCTGCCACGCTTCTATTGGTTCTTGAAACGCATTGGCGATAAGCAAGGCTTCCAGTTCTAGTTCGTGTTCTGCTTGCTCGATAGCGGCTCCCTGGAGGCGCAGGCCGGCCCACACGATGAGGCCACCCAAGCCCAGGAATAGGAGAACGAGGTAAGTGAGGAGCAGCCGGCTTTGCAAGCTGCGAGGCGTGACGCGTTGCAGCATCGCGTTATCCGGATGTGGGATCGACGAAACGGTAACCGTGGCCGCGTACGGTCTGGATGTAGCGCGGTTCCGACGGCTTCGCTTCGATCTTCTCGCGCAGCCAGCGGATGTGCACGTCCAACGTGCGCGGGTCGCCGATCCAGTCTGTGCCCCACACTTCGTCGAGGAGATCGTGGCGCGCGACGGCTTCTCCCGTGTGTGCCATGAGGGCGCTGAGCAGGCCGAACTCCCGCTGGGTCAGTTCGAGGGGCTCGCCGGCACGCCACACTTGCCGCGCGGTGCGGTCCAGGGTGATGTCGCCGACCGTGATCCGCTCGCTGGGCGGTGAAGATTGGCCGAGGTCCAGTTCCCGCCGGCGCAGCGTCGCTCGCACGCGGGCCAGCAGCTCGCGGAAGCTGAAGGGCTTGACGACGTAATCATCAGCGCCGATTTCCAGCCCCATCACGCGGTCCATCTCTTTGCCACGGGCCGTCAGCATGATGACGGGCACCGCCGACTCGCCGCGCAGGGTTCTCAGGACAGCGAAGCCGTCCATTTTTGGCAGCATCACGTCCAAGAGGATGAGGGCCGGCTGCTCGCGGCGCGCCAGCTCTAGGCCTTCGTGGCCGTCGACGGCATGCAGCATGCGAAACCCCTCGTCCTGGAGGCCAAAAATTAGCGGCTCGGCGATGATTTCGTCGTCTTCGACCAGCAGAATCGTGGTAGGTTCGTCCATGGCGGTACTGAGTATACCGCAAACTAGTCGCGACGCAAGTAGTCTATCATGCAGAGTGACCGCCGCCTGGTTTTCTAACCTGGACGAGCCAGAACCAAAATCCTCCGTTGGGCGAAGGTCTCTGACCGAGCCCAAAGACCCATCGGCTGCGGTCGGAGACCTTGCCGAACAGTTGAGTTTGCTTGCCGGATCCGAAGGTGGATATCTCCTTGATTATCTTCTTGAAGACCCTAAAGGTTTGCTATCCAAGCTCCACTTGTGGTCCTACACGTGGAGTTGGCCATTCGCTGGCTAAATCTTGACCGGAAACCTTTAGGGTCTGTTCTCAGTCGTTGTTAGACCGCAGGATGAGGGGCAGGTACACTGGCGATGCGTCAGCCGGCAGCGTGGCGGTTGCTGTCACCGTCGGTGTCGGTTCGACGGTCGCCGTCGGCGTAGGCGTTGCGGCGCACGTCTGCGTCAGACTGACGTCATCCAGGAAGAAGCTCGTCGGGTTGGTGTCGTCGGTCTCGACGACGAAGGCGATCTGGATGGTTTGGCCGGCGTATGAGCTGACGTCCAGGGTGCTCTGCTCCCACGTCGAACTTTCGTCGCCGTCAGTCAGCGTTTCCAGCGTCTCCAGCGGGTTGCCGGCCGCGTCGCGGACTTGCACCTCCAGCGTATCGAAGGGGTGGTTGGTTTCAAACGTATCCACGCGCCACCAGTAGCTCACCTCGACGCTGGTGGTATCTGTGGCCACATTCATTGTCTGCCACAGGCTTTGCTGGATCAGATTGTCGCCGCCCAGCCAGGCTTTCCACATGCCGGTGCGCGGCGGCGGCACGGGTGAGTCGTCCAGAATATCACTCAGGACGTTACTGCTGGTCTGCCAGGCTGGGTTGGGCAGGCCAGCTTCGAATCCGCCGTCCTGGATCAGCTCTCCCGGCGCACAATCAGCCTGTAAGACTGACGTTGTCGTGTCGCCTGTTGCCCGGGCGGCCGGCGTCTGATAGAACAAGGCGCTCGTTGCGGCCATCAGTCCGATCAGCACACCGGCAATCCACAGCGCCTGCATGATGGCGTGTTGCGACTTGCGATTGATGTGTTTTAAGAACATGCTATTGCTCACTCCCTGACTGCCCACTGGTAACTGTTCACTCGGAGGCCCCTAATCATCATCTTCTTCATCCTCGTCCTCGCGTTCGTGTTCTTCCTGTTCTTCCTCGCCCTCGAAATCCGCCCCGGGCTGATGATTGTGGCATTCAGCACAGGACGTTGAGGCAAATCGAGGGGCTTCATCGTGCTCCCGCTGAAGCTGGCCCTCCTGAGTGTGACATTTGGTACACCATGCTCGAGGTACGGTACCGTGCAGCGGCTCGGTGTATTGCCCCGTGGTGTGCTTCACCAAGTGGATAGCCCCCCGAGCCTTGGCATGCAGCGCGCCGTATAGGCCGGCCGGCGTGTGACACTCAACGCATGTCGGATGATGTTCGGCGGCGCCGGAATCAAGCCATGTGTTGTAGTTGATGCGTTCCTCGTGGCAACTGGCGCACAACTGCGGGCGCTGCTCTAGCGCATGAACGACCGTCATCGTTGACAGTAGCCCCAATAGGGCGACGATGGATATTAAGAATACGGTCCGCCATTTCATCGTGAGACTCCTCCCTTTCTTCAGAAACCGTCTTTTGATCGCCGAAGGTCTCCTGACCGAGCGGCGGCGTCCTGAGGACCCTCATGATCTTGTCGAAGGGGCGAATCGGGCTCGGTCAGGCCTGCCTGTGCGCCTGCCTGTGCCTTGGCAGACCCGCCTGCCTTCTCGGCGCGGGCAGGCAGGTCGCACGCAGACAGGAGACCTTCGCCCAACACGCCAGGTAGTTTAACATTGTCAAGCTACCTAGTCAAGTTCCTAGTCAGGCTACCTAGGGGGCGGTTTGGTGCCATTGACTAGCCGTTTGCTGGACATCAGCGGAGCCGATGCTGCCGCTCCCATCTTGGTCGTAGGGCTCAGCGTAGCAGGTTGTGCCTCGGCTCTCGCCCCAATGAGCGGCGATTTCCTGGATGTCGATGATGTTGGCCTGGCAGTCGCCCGTCACGTCGGCAGTCAGGCCGGCTGGACACGTCTTGTAGACGCCGACGTCATCCAGGAAGAAGCTGGTTGGGCTCGTCGCGTCCGTCTGGGCCACGAAGGCGAGCTGGATGGTCTGGCCGGCATAGCCCGTCAGGGTGAAGGTGCTCTGCTGCCAGGTAGAACTGGCGTCGCCGTCGGTCAGGGCCTCCAGCGTTTGCAGCGGCGTGCCGGCCGAGTCACGGAGCTGCACATCGAGCGTATCGAACGGATGGGTCGTTTCGAAGGTGTCCACTCGCCACCAGTAGCCCACCTTGATGCCGGCGATGCCGGCGGGAACGCTCACAGACTGCCACAGACTTTCCTGGACCAGGTTGTCGCCGCCCAGCCAGGCCTTCCATGAACCGGTGCGAGGTGCAGGATCGGCCGTGTCGTCCAGAATGTCGCTGAAGACATTGCTGCTGGTCTGCCAGGCCGCGTTGGGCAGGCCGGCCTCGACCCCGCCGTCCTGGAGCAGGTCTACCGGGGCGCAGGCGTTCTGGACAAGAGGTAGATAGGCAATTTGATCGTCCGTCGGCGTCGCAGTGTCCGCGGCCGTGCCGGTCGCCGGGCTTATGCTCAGCGCCAGCCACAGCAGTAGGAGTATCCCGATAGAACGTAGATGTTGGTGTTTCATTAGTCGTTGTGCTCCTTACAATGTGAGGGGGCGGTCACCTGGCCGCCCCCTCTGCTTATCCGCCGGCACGGTGCCTAGTTCTTGACCTCAATCTTGCTGGCGTTCACCGACCCGTCACTCTGTTGGGTTCCTTTCACCTCGACGAAGGCGCCGATCTGCACGACGCCGTGCTCCTGCTCGATGCGGGTGTTGGAGCCGACGTGTACCAGACGCCCGCCTACCACCCAGTCACCCGCGAGCCCAGTGGCCGGCAGGTCCTCGATGAGGCCGTAGAACTTGATGTAGCCAACGCCACCGCCGCCGCTGCCGGCACCGCGCTTGACCTCGATCTTGGTGGCAGCGACCGAGCCGTCGGGTTGCAGGTTGCCTTCCACCTCGACGTAGGCCCCGACCGCAGCCTGACCGTGCTCCTGCTCGACCTCGGTGGTGACGGTCACGGTTGTAACGCGCCCGCTGATGATCCAGGTGCCGACGACGCCAGTCGCGGGGAGTTGCTCCACAGTGCCATAGAACTTGATGTGGCTGCCGCCGCCACTTCCGCCGGGGCTGGCTTTGACCTCGATCTCGGCGGCATTGACGGAGTTATCGGTTTGCTGATAGCCTTTGACCTCGACGTAGGCGCCCCTGACCGCGGCGCCGTGCTCCTGCTCGATGCGTGTGAAGGCGCCCACGTGCACCGTGCGTCCGTTCACCGTCCAGTCGCCGATCAGGCCGCCGTTGGGCAGGGTCTGTACGGTGCCGTAGAACTTGGTGTAGC
>JAANWY010000075.1 GCA_018263655.1 Anaerolineales bacterium
AACGCCCTGTTTCCACTCAGTGCGTTGGGGAGCGTACCCATCCTGAAGTGGGTCGCGCTGATTAACCCGACTTCGTGGGTCGTCGACGGCGTGCGTCAGCTCATGTTCACGAACGCGTATCTGTTCCCTGGCGAGGAGCCCCTCAGCCTGCTGATCGCGTTTGTCTACGTGGGCGCGTTTGCCGTCGTGGGTATAGGCTTGGCATACATGTCGTTCAGACAAGCGATTCGGTAGGTGGCAAATGTCCGAAACAATGCGCATGTGGGTCGAGGTTTCGTTCAACATCGTCTACCTGATCGTCGTCTGGGGGTTGGTGATCGCCATGTGGCGCCGCCGGCATCTCGTTGCGCCGGAAGATCGCCGGCCGGCGGAGCTCATCATGTGGGCCTTCACCCTGCTGGCCCTCGGCGATACCGGACACGTCGGATTTCGCGTGCTGGCTTACGCGCTGGGCGACCTCGGAACGACGTTCACCGTGCTGGGGTACGAGGTGGGGCTTGTCGGGCTGGGGGCGCTGTCGACGGCTATCACTGTGACGTTTTTCTACGTGCTGATGCTGGAGCTGTGGCGGGTGCGGTTCGATCGCTCGTACGACTGGTTCGGCTATCTGCTGTTGGCGGCGGCCGGCGTGCGCTTGCTGCTCATGGCGCTGCCGGCCAACCAGTGGAACAACGTCGTCCCGTCCCAACCCTGGTCCACGCTTCGCAACTTGCCGCTGATGGTGCAGGGGTTGGGCGTGGCGTACCTGATTTTGCGGGATGCGCGGGCCGCCGGCGATCGCACTTTCCAGTGGATCGGTGCTATGATTGTCGTGTCGTACGCCTGCTACGTGCCGGTGATCTTCTTCGTCCAGCGGGCGCCCATCGTGGGCATGCTGATGATTCCGAAGACGCTGGCCTATGTGGCGATTGCGGTCCTGGCGTATCGCGACATGTTTGCCGGCACGAAATCGCCGCCGATCACGGTGGGGTCTACATGAAATTGACAAAGAGCTCAGGACGTCGTGAGTTCGAGCGTCCGGACGCCGCAACTTGTTGCGGGCTGAGAGCAGAGTCGTTTGGTGGACATCTGGTGGACATCGTCGAAGGTTTCCTGACCGAGACATAGGGGCGTCGGTCGGGAGACCTCGCCCAGCTTCAGGCGTCGGTCGGGAGGACTCGCCCAGCTTCATCCGTCGGTCGGGAGACCTCGCCCAGCTTCATCAAGATGCTTGACCTCGCCCAGCTTCATTGAGATGCTTGTTTGGGGCGACTTAGGGCCGGTTTTGACATCATGGCTTCAGGGAGGCTTACAACGTGACAACATTAATCATTTCGCTTCACAATCTAGTGCGCTGGCTGATTCTGGTGGCCAGCGCCGTTGCCGTCATTCGGGCGGCCTGGGGGTGGCTGGGCGCGCTGGACTTCGTGCGTGCTGATAACGTCCTCGGGCAAGTCTACACCGGTCTGATGGACCTCAATGTCCTGATTGGCATCATCGTCCTAATCCAAGGCCGGGGGGCGATCACTCGTCAGACGGAAATCCATCCCGTGATTATGATCCTGGCGGCTGTGGTGGCCCACGTCGGGCAGCGAATGGGGCGTCAGCGTCAAGGCAAGATGCATCACCTAGTCCAAGGTGGGGGCGTGCTCGTGAGTTTGGTGCTGATCCTGATCGGGATTCAGTTCGTCACCTGAGTTGTAGCGATTAAGGGGATTCCAGAATTTAAAACCTCCCAAAGACCCAAAGATTTATGAGGGAAATGGGCCATTTTTGGGAGGTTTATTTCCCTGGAAGTCCCTAAATGATAGTGCGTGTTTGCGTGTTGCGTATTCCGTGTTGCGTGGGAGAGTCTCGCCCACAACGACGCAATACGCCCACGCGATACGCCCACGCAATACGAAATAGTGAGGTCAAACCGATGTCGCTCGGAAAATTAATCGAAGTTGCACGCGGAGATGCGCCGGCCGACCTGGTCTTACGCAATGCGCAAGTCGTTAACGTCCTGTCGGCTGAAGTCTACACCACCGATGTGGCGGTCTGGGACGGCCGGATCGTTGGCCTCGGCGCAGGCTACGCGGCTGAGGAAGAGCTTGATCTGGATGGCGCGCACGTGGCGCCCGGCTTCATCGACGCCCATATCCACATCGAGAGCACGATGCTGACGCCGCCGGAGTTGGCGCGCGTGGTGGTGCCCCACGGCACCACCACGATTGTCAGCGATCCGCACGAGATTGCCAACGTGCTGGGCGTCGAAGGTGTGCGCTACATGCTGGACGCCGGCCAACGCGCGCCGCTGGACGTCTTCATCACGGTGCCGTCGTGTGTGCCGGCCACCCACATGGAGACTGCCGGCGCTGTCATGACGGCTGACGACATGGCCCCGCTGCTGCGCGAGGAATGGGTGGCCGGCATCGCCGAGATGATGAACTTCCCTGGCGTCGCCGCGGCTGCACCCGATGTGGTTGAGAAGTTGGAGATTGCGGGCGAAAAACGCGTCGATGGACACGCGCCTGGGCTCTCGGGGCAGGCGCTGAACGCTTACGTGGCAGCCGGCATTCGCTCGGATCACGAGTGCACGACGCTGGACGAGGCCCGCGAGAAACTGCGCCTGGGGATGCACATCATGGTGCGCGAGGGGTCTGTGGCGCGCAACATGGAAGAGCTTCTGCCGCTGATCACACCCGAAAATGCGCGGCGGTTCATATTCGTCACCGACGACATCACGCCGCTCGACCTCCTGGCCCATGGCCACATCGACGGCCTGATCCGGCAGGCACTGGGACGAGGTCTCGATCCGATGTTGGCGCTGCAGATGGCGACACTTAATCCGGCCCAGTACTTCGGGTTCGAGGACCGCGGTGCTGTGACGCCTGGCCGGCGTGCCGATCTAGTCGTGTTCGACGACTTCGAGCGCTTCAACATCTTGCAGGTCTACCGAAACGGCGAGCTGTCTGCTGAAAATGGCGAGATGCTGCTGCCGCGATCGGGGGTGGCGCCGGCCTCCGACGTTCGAGGCACAATGAACACGGGGCCGCTCAGCCCCGAGAGTTTCGTGATTCCGGCTGCGGGCCGGCAAGCGCGCGTGGTTGGCCTCATCCCCAACCAGATTGTGACACGGAATCTGATGCGCGAAGTGAAGACCCAAAACGGTTACGCGGTGGCTGACCCGGAGCGCGACATGCTGAAGCTGGCCGTCGTCGAACGGCACACTGCATCAGGGGCGATTGGCTTGGGTTTCATCGAAGGGTTTGAGCTGCAGCGCGGCGCGATTGCCGGCTCCGTGGCCCACGACCACCACAACCTCATCGTGGCCGGCGCCTCCGACGATGATATGTACGTCGCGGCCCAGGCCGTCGTGGAGATGGGCGGCGGGTTGGCTGTGGCTGACGGCGGCGAGGTGGCGGCGCAACTGGCGTTGCCGGTCGCCGGCTTGATGTCCGATCAACCTGGCGAGGATGTAGGTCGTGGCCTGGGTAAGGTCCAGGCCGCAGCCGAGGCGTTGGGTTGCAGGCTGGAGGAGCCTTTCATGGCCCTGTCGTTCCTGGGCCTGGAAGTCATCCCCGAACTCAAGCTGACCGATCAGGGCCTGGTGGATGTCGCCAAGTTCGAGTTTGTGATGCTGTTTGTCGAGGAGTAGGAACCGCTGGGCCTGGATCGCCAGACCCAGGCCCAGTTTCTGGATTTCTCCGACTGGGCTCCCAGTTTGCCTCAGCGGAAGGTGTGCTATAATTTGGGTGGTCTGCGACGCATATGTGACAGATGGGAGTTATAGACATGAGAGATTCGTTTCAAGGCAGTGGAGGGGGACGCCCACCCAGGACGCCCGAAAAGCCGGAGATGCCCGAATTGCCCGACTTACCGGTTGGCCGGCTTTTCTGGGTTCTCGTTCTGGGCGTAATCGCCTTCTTCGTCATTTTTTCTTCGATTGCCGGCTTCTACACCGACTTGCTTTGGTTTCAGGCGCGGGAGCTGACGCGCGTTCTGTGGGTGCAACTGTTGCCGAAGTGGGTTCTGTTCATTGTGGCCGCCATCGTTTCCGGCCTGGTGGTTGGCGGCAACTGGTGGGGCGCGCGGTCGTTAGTGAGTCGAGAGCCGGTGTTCTTCGAGGAGCCCGCCCTGAATCGACAGGTTGTGGGGCTCGCCATTGTGCTGGGGGCTGGCTTTGTGGTGCTCTTACTGAGCGCCGGCGCCAGCAGCCAGTGGGACGAAGCGTTGCGTTTCTTGAACCGCACGCCCTTTGGCGCAACAGACCCGATTTTTGACCGGGATATCGGGTACTATGTCTTTCAGCTACCGTTCTATCGCTTCTTGCAGGGTTGGCTCATGGCGGTCCTCATCTTCGCGTTTCTCGGCACGGTCGGTCTGTACGCCCTGGCCCGGCTGCCGCAGTTACAGCATCAGGTTTACAGTGTGCCGCGCTACATGCGTGTCCATCTCACGGTCCTGGGCGTTGCCATTGCCCTCTTGTGGGCCGTCGGCTACTGGCTTGATCGGTTTGACTTGCTGTACTCCTGGCGCGGCGTTGTCTTTGGCGCCAGCTACACGGACACTCATGCGGAACTCCTGGCGCTGAATGCCCTCACAGCGCTGGCGGTGCTGGTGGCGTTGCTCCTGTTGGCGAGTCTTGTAACTCGCAATTGGTGGATACCGGCCGGCGCCCTGGGCTTGTGGCTGGTCGCCAACGTGGCCCTCAGGGGTATCTACCCGGCCGTCTTGCAGAACTATGTGGTCGAACCCAACGAGTTCGATCGCGAGCGCCCGTATATTGAGTACAACATTAGCAACACGCTCCATGCGTTCGACCTGGATGGATTTGAGACTCGGCGCCTGACGCCGCAACTTGAGGTTACGGCTGACGGCCTGCAGAGCGAGCAGACCACGATCCAGAACGTGCGGCTGTGGGACTACCGACCGCTGCGCCAAACGTACGCGCAGCTTCAGGAGATTCGATCCTACTACGATTTCGTGGACGTCGACATTGACCGGTATCAGTTCGGTGAGGATTATCGTCAGGTCATGCTGTCGGCCCGGGAGCTCAATGTGCGCCGGCTCCAGAACCCGACTTGGGTGAACACACATCTGGAATTCACTCACGGCTACGGTATTGTGATGAGTCCGGTGAACGAAGTCACCGACCGCGGATTGCCTGTGTTGTTTGTCAAAGATCTGCCGCCCAAGATTTCCGTGCCCTTGGAAGTCAGCCGGCCCCAGATCTACTACGGTGAGAAACCAACCACCTACGTTTTCGTTAAGACCGACGTCGAGGAGTTTGACTACCCGAGCGGAGATGCCAACGTTCGCACGACCTACGAAGGTGTGGGCGGCGTCTCTGTGGGCTCTTTCCTGCGGCGACTTGCCATCGCCTATCGGTTCGGCGACACGCGCATCCTGTTCACCGATTCATTCATGCCCGAGACACGCGTGATGTTGTATCGGAACATTCGGGAGCGTGTCCATCGCGTGGCGCCGTTCTTGCGCTATGACCGTGATCCGTATCTCGTCGTCGTGGATGGCCGGCTGGTGTGGGTGCAGGATGCCTATACCGTTTCGGATCGCTATCCGTATTCGGAGCCACTGGCTGCGCAAGACCCAACACTGGCATCGTATCGCGGCTTAAACTACATTCGCAACAGCGTTAAGATCGCCATCGATGCCTACGACGGCACGATGACGTTTTACATCGCTGATCCCGACGATCCCCTTATCCAGACTTGGGCGAAGATCTTCCCCAGTCTCTTCACTTCGCTGGATGAGATGCCTGAGAACATACGTGCACATCGCCGCTATCCGGAAGACCTGTTCCGGATTCAGAGCGAGGTGTACCGCGTGTACCACATGGAGAACCCCAATACGTTCTACAATAAGGAGGATGTGTGGGAGATTCCGACGGAGCAGTTCCAGTCTGCGGGGCAGCAGATAATGGAGCCGTACTATGTCGTCATGCGGCTCATTGGCGAAGAGAGCGCCGAGTTCGTGTTGATTGTGCCTTTTACGCCCGTTGGTCGCGATAACATGATTGCCTGGATGGCCGGCCGCTCCGATGGTGAAAACTATGGCGAACTCGTCGTGTACGAGTTTCCGAAACAGGAGTTGATTTACGGCCCGCGTCAGATCGAGGCGTTGATCGACCAGGACCCGGAGATATCGTCCCAGCTTTCACTGTGGAGTCAGCGTGGATCGGACGTAATTCGGGGCAACCTGCTCGTGTTCCCCATTGGCGACTCGCTGCTGTACGTGGAGCCGCTGTACCTGCGCGCCGAGAACGGTGAGTTGCCGGAGCTCAAGCGGATCATCGTTTCGACGGGCGGCGATGTCGCTTGGTCCAAGACACTCGAGGGGGCGCTGGCGCGGTTGTTGGGTGCGCCGGGCGTTGTGCGCCGCGCCTTGCCCGAAGAAGGGGCGGAAGGCGGCGGTGGAGCGCCGGC
>JAANWY010000076.1 GCA_018263655.1 Anaerolineales bacterium
CGCTCGTACTTGTTCGAGGTAAGGCCCCCAACAAGTTGGGGCGTCCGAGTGTCGTCAAGCGAGGGTAGAGACACAGAAGGCGGACGCTCGTACTTGTTCGAGACACGCCCCACCGTAAGGGGAAGCATCCGAGATAGGAGAGAGCTCAGCATGGATAACGAAAAGTTCAAACCATTTCATCCGCCTCACATCTATCTGGATAACCAAGCGTACTTCATCACCGCCAGCATATGGGATAACCGTCATATCCTACGCTCTACTGAAGCCCGGAAGCTCATTCGCGATGAACTACGCGAGAGGATCGTCGATCTCCAAATCAAGCTATACGCATGGGTCATCTTGACCAACCATTATCATCTCCTCTTTCACGTTCAGGAGGCAGCCCAGATGATACAGCTCCTCAAAGGGCTGCACGGAAAAACCGCAATCGATCTCAACAAGTTGCAGTCACAGCCAGGCCGCAAGGTTTGGAGAAACTATTGGGATCGCTGTCCCCGTGACGAGCATGAGCTCTACACCTACTTCAACTATATCCACTTCAACTCCATCAAGCATGGACTTGTCCGTTTCCCAGACAACAACTATGATTTGATCAATGAAAACATCCAGGTGCATCGCACATCGTTGCCGGATCTCCATGACGCGCTGGCAAGCTACGAGTTTTCCAGCTACTCGTTCTACCTTAAGAAATGGGGCAGGGAGGGCATGAACAACATGTGGTTTGATTACCCACTTCGCGTTCACGTTGACGGCGACCTGTAGACGCTGAACTTGAGAGTAGACATGACATTTAGCGAGCAACCTGGGATCGCGTTGGCGCTTATCTCCAACGAGTTTGAGCGCTCCAGGAAGCTCAGTGCAGGCTAGCCATGAAGCACCGGACGCTAGTACTTGTTCGAGGCACCCACCCCCAGCAAGTTGGGGCGTCCAGCTCCTGTCAAGCGCGGGTAGAGACACAAAGGGCGGACGCTCGTACTTGTTCGAGGCACCCACCCCCAACAAGTTGGGGCGTCCAGCTCCTGTCAAGCGCGGGTAGAGACACAAAGGGCGGACGCTCGTACTTGTTCGAGGTAAGGCCCCCAACAAGTTGGGGCGTCCGGCGTATTGTGCAACGAGAATTCACAATTCACAATTGACAATTCACAATTGACAATTACCCCATGCGTGTATTGATGCTATCGAAGGCCTGTTTGGTTGGCGCCTACCAGCGGAAGCTGGAAGAAATCGGCCGGCACGATGACGTAGAGCTCACCGTGGTCGTGCCGCCGGCGTGGCGCGAGGCCGGCCGCACCATCGAGCTGGAACGCCAACACACCAGCGGCTACCGGCTCGCCGTCGCACCGTTGGCCCTCAACGGCCGTTTTCACCTCCACTTCTACCTCGGGCTAGGCCGGCACATCGACGACGCACAGCCAGACATCGTTCACATCGACGAGGAGCCGTACAACCTGGCCACCCTTCAGGCTATGTGGCTGGCCCGGCGGACGCGCGCCAAGACACTGTTCTTCACGTGGCAGAACATCGGCCGGCACTACCCGCCCCCCTTCTCGTGGATGGAACGCTACGTCCTGCGCCACGCTGGTGCCGCCATCGCCGGCAATCGAGAAGCCGTCGAGGTCGTACGCGCGAAGGGCTATGCAGGACCTGTCGAGGTGATCCCGCAATTCGGCGTCGACCCCGAACTGTATAGCAGACAACCGCCAGGTCCGGACGGCGACAATAGCCGCCAGAAAACGTTTACTATCGGCTATGTCGGGCGATTGGTGCCGGAAAAGGGCGTTGAACTTCTGCTGAAAGCCACCCCTCGACTGCGCAGCGCGTGGTGCTTGAGGGTACTTGGCGCCGGCCCACTGCGAGACTCGCTTCACCAGCAGGCCCTGACGCTGGGCGTCGACGAGCACGTGCGCTTCGATGCACCGCGCCCATCGTCTCAGGTGCCGGACTATCTAAACCAGCTAGATGTCCTGGTCCTGCCATCGCGAACACAATCGAACTGGAAAGAGCAATTTGGGCGCGTGCTGATCGAGGCCATGGCCTGCGGCGTCCCGGTGATTGGCTCGACGTGCGGCGAAATCCCCAACGTCATCGGCGATGCCGGCCTGATTTTTCCCGAAGGGGATGCAGACGCGCTCCACAGCCGGCTCAGCCAACTCATGGACGACCCCGACCTGCACCAACGACTGCGTCAGGCCGGCCGCGACCGAGTTCTGAAGCACTTCACCCAGGCCGAGATCGCCCGCCGTACCGTCGCACTCTACCGCAACCTGATGGAGAACGGTGGCGCCTGATGGCCACTCAGTCCGAGCCAGCCCACATCGCGCTTAACGCCCATTTGCTCTCCTTATCGGACAGCTACCGGGGCGCCGGCATCCACCGCTACATCCGCGCGCTGTTAGAACACCTACCCCAGACCAGTCCGCACCGCTTCACAGCCTACCTCGGTGACCCGCGGGCCGGCGACGTGGGATGGACCGGCGTGAACGCTCGGCTGGCGCCATTCGCGACGGTGTCGCCGCCGGCCCGCATCCTCTGGGAGCAGCTTCTGCAACCTATGCGCCTGCTTCGTGACGATGTCGATTTAGTCCACGGGCCGGCCTACGCGCTGCCACTGGTGTGTCCAACGCAGTCCGCTGTGACAGTCCACGACCTCAGTTTTTTCCTGTACCCCGAGACGTTCAACCGGGCGAACCGCCTGTACCTGCGGGCCATCACCCGCTGGTCCGTGCGCCGGGCCGACGCTGTGATTGCCGTGTCGGAGCACACGCGGCAGGACGTGATTCGACTGCTCGGCGTGCCGGCCGACCGCGTTCACGTTGCACCGAACGGCGTCGACCCGGACTTCCGCCCATTGCCAGAACACGACGTTCAATCATTTCGAGAACGGCACAAACTGCCCCAGTCCTTCATCCTGTGCATCAGCACCATCGAGCCGCGCAAGAACCTGACCACGCTGATCCGCGCCTACGCAGCTCTTGGCAAAACCGATCATGTGCTTATAATTGGCGGGGGGCGTGGCTGGCGGTATCAGGATGTTTTCGACACAGTGGACGAGCTAGAGCTACACGATCGGGTCCGGTTCTCGGGCTTCATCCGGCACAGAGACCTCCCACTGTGGTACAATGCTGCTGAAGTATTCGTCTTCCCATCGATTTACGAGGGCTTCGGTCTCCCCCCGCTGGAAGCCATGGCGTGTGGTACGCCCGTAATCGCTTCGAACGCATCCAGCCTGCCAGAAGTTGTGGGACGGGCCGGCGTCCAAGTCAACCCGACCGACGTGGATGCACTGGCCGAGGCCATACACCGTGTTATTACCGACAGCGGTCTGGCAACGTCGATGGCTGAGCGCGGGCTATCGCGAGCAGGCCGTTTCTCGTGGCAGGCGAGCGCGGAGCGTACGGCGGCGGTGTATGACGCGGTCCTGGCCAGACCCGCCCCCACCCAGAGCCGGCTCGAGGAACCGGAAGGAGGCGCTGATGTCAACAGATGATGGGCCGACGGTCAGCCTGGTGATGGCATTGGTCGACATCGTTTTGATCAACCTTGCTTTCGCACTGGCCTACTGGATGCGCTACCGAGCCGAGTGGCCGGCGGCGCTGAACCCACAGCACTATCAGTCCTACCGGGTCTGGTTCCCCATTGGCTTGACACTGACAGGCATTCTGTTGTTGGCTTATCAGTTCGAAGGCGTTTACCGGCCGCGGCGCGGCGCCTCCTGGCTCGACGAGGTGTATCAGTTATTCACCGGCACCCTCATCGGCATCGCCGTACTCACCGTGCTGACGTTCAACGTGCGCCCTCAGTTCTACTCGCGCCTCATGTTGGGCTACGCCGGCGTCCTCATCGTCGTCTTGCTCAGCGCAAGCCGCCTGATCTCGGGCACGATTCAGGCCAGGCTCTACCGCCAAGGCGTGAGCGTCGACCGCGTGCTAGTCGTCGGATGCGGCGACGTAGGCCGATCGGTCATGGGCAGCATCATGGCCCGCCCGGAGCTGGGGTACAAGGTCGCCGGCTTCCTGGATGACGACGCGCAGCGCCGGCACCAGAACCTGGGGCGGTTTCGGGCGCTGGGTCCGAGCGATGCGCTGCCGGCCGTGCTGCACAGCCAAGAAATCGACGAAGTGATCGTAGCGCTCCCCTGGCGCTCTATCGAGAAGATCATGGACATCATGGCGCACTGCGAACGGCTGGGCGTCCGCGCCCGCATCGTGCCAGACCTCTTCCAACTACGCCTGAATAGGGTCGATGTCGACGACATCAGCGGGATCCCGTTGATCGGCGTACAGGATGTATCGATTCGCGGTTGGAATCGGGCCATCAAGCGCGGTGCCGACACCGTTCTGGCGGCCCTGGGCCTGGTTGTTACATCGCCGCTGATGGCTTTGGTTACGCTTCTGATCAAGTGGGATTCCCCTGGACCGGTGCTATTTCCGCAGGTCCGGGTGGGTCGGGCCGGCCGGCCGTTTACCCTGTACAAGTTTCGATCCATGATCACCGGCGCTGAAGAGGAAAAGGAGCAACTGAGAGATCGCAATGAGCAATTGGGGCCACTGTTCAAGATGCGGGACGACCCGCGCCGGACGCGGGTGGGGGGATGGCTGCGCCGGCTCAGCATAGACGAGCTGCCACAGTTGTGGAACGTTCTGCGAGGTGACATGAGCCTCGTCGGCCCCCGTCCGCCGGTGCCATCCGAAGTGGAACAGTACGAGCCGTGGCATCGGAAGCGACTGCGCGTCGATCCGGGGATCACTGGACTGTGGCAGGTCAGTGGCCGAAGCGAGCTCACCTTCGATGAGATGGTAATGCTGGACCTGTTCTACGCCGAGAATTGGTCGTTGTGGCTCGACTTCAAGATCATGCTGCGCACCATTCCCACCGTCGTCATGGGTACAGGCGCCTACTAGGGCAGCAATTCCAGATTTTCCGCGAAGCCGCATGCTGGCCTCTGGTGGATTTGATGATTTGTCAAGGGTTGAATATAATATTGAGTCGTATTCCAGCTCGTGGGACGAGTTCTTATCTACAGGGGTAACGACTCAGGCATTGCGTGCCTGGTCACCACTCTCAAACTACTTGATCGGGAGGTATCGAGGAAGTATGCCACTTTACGCGTATGAGTGTGAAGCGTGTCAACATCAGTTTGAAGCACAGCAGTCATTCTCGGACGATGCTATTGAAGTGTGTCCCTGTTGCGGCGAGCCGTCTGCCCGCCGGCTGATTACGTCTGTAGGCATTATCTTCAAGGGGCCCGGTTTCTACGTAACGGACAGCCGCAAAGCACTAACCAACGGTAGAGATGGCGATAGCAAAGCGTCTACCAAATCTGAGAAGACCGAAAGCAAGACTACTAAGGCTGAGAAATAGCAATTCATAGCTGAATAGAGGCGAGGCAAGCCGGACAGGAATTCTAAATTTGACCCTTGCGAAGGTTTGCCAATCGCATTCGGGTTGAAAGGCCCCCTCGCCAGTCGAGAATCGGCCTCTTGCCAAGGTTGCTCCTAACCTTCGCAAGGGTAGCTGAACGCTTACCTCTCCGACTTGCCTCGCCCCTACCCTTCGAGAAGACTCGACTCATACGAAAAGGCTCTTGCTGCGTGCAGCAAGAGCCTTCATTGCCCTACCGGGCGATGGGCAGCTACAATTGAAAGGAACCAGTCGCCCCTACAATTTTCTGATCGTAGTTCGCCACATAACCCATCAGATCGTCGCGGAGCTCCTCCCACTCAGAGCTCCGCAACGCCTCCCTGAGCGTCTCGCGATCTTCCGCCAAGACGCCGACTAACATCTGCGGTCCATCACCGTAGACAGTATACCACGCATCTACCGGCTGCAACCCCATCTCCATCAAACCCGGCACAAACGTCTTGATCGCCCAATCGAAATACGCTGGTTCGCGTCCGGGCCGGATGTCCCATGTCATGATCAGTTTCAACATAAGCTTCTCCTAGTCACCTACACAGAGAGTATCATACCAGATTCGCTCGATTATTTCAAATTCGCAACTGCCAGGAATTCGCACCTACACACCTTACCCTAAAGCGTCTGCGGTTTTTTGACAAACGCTTACCGCTATGGTAGTATTAAGCTTGAATTCATTTCATCGTAATGCTTGCGGCGCACTCATATCCTATATCATTCTGTCTCTCTGATAGGCATCTAGATCCAAGCAACAAAATCCTGACCCAATACGCCTCGGGGTAGCTGCGTGGTGTATTCGATGCTATCTGAGTAAAGAGTGTGCCGTAAAGCACACTCTTTTTTTGTTTTGGCGTCATTTTTGGACTTTGGACAAAAGGCGCAGTGTGAGTGAACATAAAATCGCGCTTTTCGGCGGTTAGAGCGGAAAATGCCGCTTCTTTAAGCTATCGGCCGAATTATTCAGGGGTTTGAGCTGTAGG
>JAANWY010000077.1 GCA_018263655.1 Anaerolineales bacterium
TGGAGGTCGTGACCGAGACTGAACGCCGGCAGTCCGTCCCCCACGGCCAGGTCACCTGGACCGCCCACCGGGCCCTGCGCCGCATGCTCGAACATCAGTGGGAGCATCTGTTGGAGATTTCTGAACGCCTGGGCGAACCCATAGTGTGAACTGCGATCATGTGAACTGCGATCATGTGAACTGCGATCATGTGAACTGCGATCATGTGAACTGCGATCATGTGAACTGCGATCATGTGAACTGCGATCATACATAACGAAACGAGGTGAATCAAAATGACGGCTCAAAAACAATCACGCGGAACTTGTCAGTACTGTGGAAACGAATACGCTAAGGGCGGCATGATACGGCATCTGCGCGCGTGCTCCGAGCGCGAGGAAGCCATTACCGCTGCCGAACAACAATCAAACGCAACAGAAACCCTTTATCACCTGCGCGCCCAGGATAACTACATCCCCGATTTCTGGCTGGACCTGGAAATGCGCAGCTCGGCTACCCTGAAAGAGCTGGACCGCTATCTGCGAGCCATCTGGTTGGAGTGCTGCGGCCACCTGAGTCAGTTTTCAATCGGGGGTTGGTCCGGTCGGGAGATCGCTATGAGCCGGCGCACCGACCAAGTGTTCAGGCCCAATGTCGAGCTGACCCACATCTACGACTTCGGCACATCGTCCGAAACGCTCGTCAAGGTCGTCGATGTCAGACAGGGTGCGCCCACGTCAAAACGGCCCATTGCACTGATGGCGCGCAATCTGCAACCGGAAGCCAATTGCATCGAGTGTGGTCAGCCGGCCTCCTGGCTATGTATGGAATGTCTGATTGAGGAAAATATATGGGGCGCGCTGTGCAACGAGCATGCCGAAACGCATCCGCATGGCAGCTACGGCCCCCCTACGCCGATCGTCAACTCGCCCCGAGTCGGCATGTGCGGCTACACGGGGCCGGCCGAGCCACCCTATTGATGGCCTAGTCAACAGCCAATGTCATTAAGTTAAGCCAGGCCTGCCTGTTAGCAGACAGGTGACCGGCCAGAGCGATGACGTGGACGAAGTAGACAGAAACGTTTGATTGCCTGGCACAACTGTTGTAGTATGATCAGCAATTCCCGCTATGAAGTTCGTAGTAACGACTTCAGTCGTTTGCGCTGCGTAATGAGCGACTAAAGTCGCTACTACAAACCTCTACGACGTGACGAGAATGCTAAAACGGGAATTGCTGTAGTATGATCGCGGTAGCGTGATTGGAAGCGATCTGGATGATTGAGGTTTGGATGCAACATCGACTGTTCGCTGCACTGCTGAAGCCCCGACTGCCACTCACAAAGGCCTTGCGCCTGGGCCGGCTGGTCGCCGCAATCGTGCTCCCGCTGTTGGTCTGCGCCGGCCTGGTCCGCGCCTTCGCCGAGGAGTCCCTCCACTTCCGCGATCCCTACACCGGTCAGACGGGAGAGGAGTGGGAAGAGGTCAGTACCATTCACGATGACCTGACCTACGCCCTGGCCCTGGCCGCCGGCTTCTCCATCACCGACAGCATAACGCTGCAAATCTGGGACCAACTGGTGGACTCGGAGCAGATTGGGCCGGGCGACGCTATCTCCTACACCAACTGCGCCGGCGGCGCCTTCTACCCGCCGCCGAACCCGGACGAAGTCTGTCGCTTCAAACCCCACTCGCGCGTCATCTGGCCTATGTGGAACAGCATGCAGGATCCGGACCGCTGCACCACTTCACGGTTTGGGCCGTATTCGCCATTCTTCCATTTTCCGCACGACAACGACCGCGACCTGGGCGCGCTCCGCGATTGGGCGTGGGGCGCCACCGACACGCTGGTGGCTTACGAGGCGTACGCCTGGGGCGGGCCGGCGGAGTTCACGGTGATGCAGGCCTCTTGTCTGTACACGCGCACGGCGGTCATCACCACGGGCATCCAGGCCGGCTCGCTGGAGGCCTTCGCCACCTACCTGCACACTCTCGGAGATGCCTATTCGCATCGCGAGTGCATCGATCTCATGGACCGCCTGGAGATGCCGTGGGCCACCCACACGCTGACCGGCTACCCGGCATGCAACTACAATCCCCTCGATCCCCAGCCGGACGACGCCCATGGCCGCGAGTTCGGCGCCTCCCCCGATGCTGCGCGCACCGACGAAGCCATCCAGGCCATCTACGACGAGCTGGTGCAGCGCAGCTTGCAGCGGGAAGGGGCGTATTTCCCACTGGACATGGACACGCCGCTGCCGGCCCTGTCCGGTACGCCGACGTTGCGTGACTCGCTGTACACTTTCGTGCATCAGTGGGACTTCGAGCACCCCGAGGAGCGGCGGGTGTGGGCCGACGAAATGGCCGGCGCCATCCTGTCCCAACGGGTACCGCTCCGCCGCGTGTATGTGCCGTTGGTTAGGCGCTGATTGAAGCCGGCGATTGATGAAGTCTGAGAAAATATAGTGAAGTGCGTTGCAAGCGCACGGAGCAACGCGCAGCGAAGTTGTTAGCGGAGGCCAAAGATGCGTGGTCACAACGTAATCAAGGTGCTGAAGGTTCTCCTGGCTGGCGTCGTGGCCCTCATCGGCGTGGGATTGCCGGTGCTCGCCTGGACCGGGCCGGCCCGGTTAGCGTCCGTCCCGGAGCCGCGAGAGGTCTTACATACTAGTCGGGTAGCGCCCCAGGATTGGGGCACGCCCGTTATGGGGATCACGACCACCTACGCCATCTACAAGCAGGATTTCGCGTATGGCGATGCCCCGTTCCCGATCACCGATATGCGGTCCGAGGGCAAGTACCTGGACAAGGAAAGCTACGACGTCCACGCGCTCACCGTCTATCGGGCGCATGACGGACAGGCACTGCTGGAGCGCCGGCCCGTGGTCTTCTTCGTGCACGGCGGGGCCTGGATCGACGGCTACCGCGACTGGTACGAGTTCGTCGCGCACTCCTTCACGGGAGAGATGGGCTGGGTCACGGTGGTGATCGACTACCGCCTGACGTCCGATGAGGTGTTTATCGCTGACCAGTACTGCCCCGACAGGGACACCTGTGGCCGGTCGGAAAACGAGCCTTATCGAACCAAAGCCGGCTGGTACCCCGACAACATCGAGGGTGTGGCGGCCGCGTTCCGCTGGGTGGTGGAGCACATCGGGGAGAACGGCGGCGATGCCGGCGAGATCGTGGTTTTCGGTCATTCGGCGGGCGGTCATCTGGCCTCGCTGCTGGCCACGCATCCCGACTACGAGACGCGCATGAGGCCGGCCATCCGGGGGCTGGTCACGATGAGCGGCGCCTACGAACTGAACAGCCTGAACAAAGTCTTCTGGCACGACGCCGTGACCCAGACGTTCCAGGGAGGCTTTAGCAACACTGAGCTGTTGGAGCAGGCGTCGCCGGCCGGCTATGTCGTGTCGGGCACGCGGCTGCCACCGTTCTACATTCTCTACGCCGAAGACGAGTTGCTCAACCTGACCGAGCAAAACGTGATGTTCAAGAATCAACTGCAGACGCTGGGCTTTGATATAGCTGCCGGCTATCTGGCTGGCTATTCCCACGTCACCGAGATGGAGGCCATCGGCGATGCCGATGAGACCCCCACGCAGTTGATCGTCAACTGGATCGAGGCGATTCTGGGTGAGCGAGTCTATGTTCCGTTGGTGGTCGCCAGGTAGCTACTTACAGATTCAATGTCATTAAGATAAGCCAGCAGTCGCATCACCAACCCCTTGCGAAGGTTCTGTAGAGCCACCGAATGGCAATCACTTCACCAATGGAGAAGAACCGATATACTTGTAGATTCCCGCTAACCTTCGCAAGGGTCAGGCAGTCGCATCACCAAACCCTTGCGAAGGTTCTGTAGAGTCACCGAATGGCAATCACTTCACCAATGGAGAAGAACCTGCATGCCAGTAGTTCCAGACTAACCTTCGCAAGGGTCAGGCAGTCGCATCACCAAACCCTTGCGAAGGTTCCGTAGAGCCACCGAATGGCAATCACTTCACCAATGGAGAAGAACCGATATGCTTGTAGATTCCCGCTAACCTTCGCAAGGGTCAGTCGTATCACCAAACCCTTGCGAAGGTTCTGTAGAGCCACCGAATGGCAATCACTTCACCAATGGAGAAGAACCGATATACTTGTAGATTCCCGCTAACCTTCGCAAGGGTCAGACTGGAGGAAACATGGAGTACCTAGCCGGCCACTACTACCACGTATACAACCGCGGGTGCAATCGCAAGCACATCTTCGCAAACGATGGCAACTACCTGTTCCTGCTGCAGCGTGCCAAGACCTATCTCGCCGAGTATCCCCTGACTGTGATCGCGTATTGTTTGATGCCGAACCACTACCATTTTCTCTTCAGGCCAGAAGAAGATGGAACAGTCTCCCCCTTCCTTCAACGACTCTTCAACAGCTACACTCAGGCGTTCAATAATCAACAAGGGCGCAGTGGCCCTCTGTTCGAAGGCCGGCCCAAGAGCATCCTAGTCGATACCGACGAATACGTGAAGCACCTGTGTCGATACATCCACCTAAATCCCGTCGACGCCGGCCTGGTAGCCCACCCAGAGGATTGGCCCTACAGCAACTACCTGGAGTGGGTAGAGGAGCGGAAGGGTACGCTGATCGATCGCGCACTTGTGCGACAGTACTTCCGTACGCCGGCAGACTACGAAACCTTCATCACCCAGAAGCTCGATGAGACGCTGGAAGAGAAACTGAAACCATTTTATTTGGATTGACACCAGAGACCCTTGCGAAGGTTCAGAGTCGCCTTCGGCGTCGAGGGAGTCTCCAACTCGTGGAGCGCCGAACGCATGGGCGTTAGGATGTAACCTTCGCAAGGGTTTAGTACAGGGAATCAGTCATGTATCACAACAAGAGAATGATCGGCATCATCTGTCTATCGGTCCTCGTGTCCGTTTTTGTGCTCATCTCGCCTCTGCTGGCGACCGGAGCCGGCCTCTTTTCGAGAATCACGCCCAGCCGGCTCCAGGCCGGCACCATCACCGTCGCCGGCACCGTCACGGGACCTGCCGGCCCGGTCTCCGGCGTGTGGGTGGGTGTGGGGGCGCCGGAGGTCTGGCGCGAGACCACAACTGACGCCAGTGGCCGATACAGCGTCTCCATCCAAACCGACGGCGAGCTGTGGATCCACGTCCGCCCCGACGTCGCCAGCCGGCTGACCCAGGCCAACGTCTGGATGAACGGCATCACCGCTGACGTCACGCAGAATTTCACCGTCACCAACGGCTATCTACTCAGCCCGCGACCGGTGGGCAGCGACGGTGCACCCATCGCCGGCGATCTGTGGCTCGACGTGCAGCCGTTGCAGAACCCGCTGTTTGGCACCGAGTCATACAACCAGTGGTACAGTCTGGACTGGGACGACGTCACGCAGCGCCACCAGGCTGTGTTGCCCCCCGACGTCTACTACGTGACGGTCCGCCATCCGCCGGCCGGCTACTTCGACACCACACAGGCCTTCGACCTGCGCACCAGCGATGCAGAGGCTGACTTGCCCCTCAACACCTCATACGTTCACCCCATCCCCTACGATCCGCCAGACGCCGGCAAGATCAGCATCAGCGCGGTTGATGGATTGGGAGAAGCCACTATCACCGGAGCAGCCGGCGCTGCCCTGCCCCTGGCCCACGTGCTGCTCGTCAATCTGAATTCCACCCACCAGGCTCATACCACCTCGGAGGCCGACGGCAGCTTCAGCGCCAGCATCTACGCACCGCCTGGCTCAGCCATCATGATCAAGCATGGCCCACCCGACGAGTGGCGCTGGCACGCCCTGGACGTGGGCGTCGCCGAAGGTGTAAATCCATACCCGGGCACAATCGTCAACGTGCCCCATACCCACACTGCCGGCCAGACCGAGTTGCCCTTTGCCGCTGCCGGCGGGCTCGACATCCACGCCGATGACCCGGCCGACACCCGCAACTACGTTGGCGCGGCCTAGGCCATCACTGGCACCATCGCGCCGGCCACCGTCGACGGCGAGTGGACGCGCGCACTCACCGGTACCTACGATGGCGCCGTCGTGCCCGGCCTGTACCTGGGCGGTCTGAACTGGACCCACCCCGCGCTAGCCGATCTGGACAACGACGGCGACCTGGACCTGGTGGTCGGCGAGCGATCCGGTCATCTTGTCCTGTACCGGAACACCTCTACGATCGTCCCTGCGCTCGCCGAGGGTCTCCCGACCGAGGCGAAGCAGGGCTCGACCTCTGCGCTCGCCGAGGGTCTCCTGACCGAGGCGAAGCAGGGCTCGACCTCTGCGCTCGCCGAGGGTCTCCTGACCGAGGCGAAGCAGGGCTCGACCTCTACGCTCGCCGAGGGTCTCCTGACCGAGGCGAAGCAGGGCTCGGTCAGGAGACCTTCGCCCAGCATTG
>JAANWY010000078.1 GCA_018263655.1 Anaerolineales bacterium
CTTCGACTGGGCTCAGGACGTCGCTTCGATACGACCTCGGCTTCGCCTCGGTCTACTCAGGCGGCGTCCTGAGCGGCGTCCTGAGCCTGTCGAAGGGCCTGTCGAAGGGATGCTCTATAGGTTACCCTCTGAACGCTTACTAACATTCTATCACGTCTGCAGGCACGTCTGCAGGCGAAAATGCAATTGGGCAGGGGTAGTTCACTCACGGCTGGCGTAATAGATAACGGCCCGTCCTAATATATAGACGGGCCGCTGTGGGAAAGAGAACGGCTGTGGCAACCTATAGTGAGGCCGCTATCTGCACCTCTGTTTCGCGAATACTCCGCGTCACGGGCAATGGAAAGAGTGTGGCCAAAAACTGTTGGACCTCATTTGGGCCTCGTTCGTAGTAAGCGCCTGCCTGTGCCATCACGGCAGACAGGCCGACTACGAACCTTCCAGCGCATTTTGGCCAGGCTCTAATGGAAGTATGTGTGGGCCATCGCTGGGCTTGCCGTTGGATGCTTCGATCCAGCCGTGCAGCCGGCCGGCAAACTCCTCAAAACTCTTCGCCTCTATCGATGTGACAGCTTCCTTCTCAGCATCGGTGAGCTCGAATTCGGAGATCGTCTGCTCGCGACCGCCGTTGAGCAACTCATTCTGAAAAACCTTGTCGATGATGGCCCGACCCATCAGATTCTGCAATGTCCTGTGCATCATGTGCGAGGTGCCTCCTGTATCGTTGCTTCCATTGCTCCAGTAACACGCGATATCTGAAAGCCTATGATAATCTGCACGGAAAACGCAGACAAGCTGTTGATTGAACTGATCTGTCTTGATGATAATCATGCTAGCTCACGAGCAACTGACGGTTCAGGTACTGGCATTCTTCGTGACATTCGAGAGGCTCACGACTCCTTAAGCAGGCAGCAGAAAAGTGTCACGATATCACTCCTACTTCATCCGTGACTCTTTCGTGAGTCCGTCATACTACTTGACGCCGGACGCTCAGATTGGATATGCTGAATGGGGTCGGCAGTCACTGAAAGCCGGGGGAACAGGCGAAAGGCCCGGCACCTCTGGAGGTACAGGGCCTTTCAGCGAAGCTGTCGTCCTGCAGGCGTCCTGCAGGCGTCCTGCAGGCGTTCTCGGAGCCAGCTAGCGCAACCTACGTTGATCCATCTGATCGAGACTGACAATCACCAGTACAGGAGACCATCGCTCAACGGCCAGATAGCTGTGTTCCTCCTGACGCAGAGTTCAACGCGCGTAGCGGCTGATGGGTGAAAGCGCTTTGTGTGTTGGGGGTTGGACTAGCACCCTCCGTATGTGGGTGGCGTGTGACAGCATCCACCATAAGTTGGAGGTGTCGTTCGACATCCGCCATAGGTGGGGGGCAGGTTCCGCATCATGTTCTCTCTCCTTCTCTGTGTGGGGTGGGTGCGGGATGTCACGGTGCACCCTCCGCCCGATGATTTGTGAAAGCCAAACTCACGGACTGATTCCGTGACAGCTCACGGCCTACTCACGGGCTGGATGATGATGATCACACGGGAGGCCAGCTATGACGAGAGCTAGGTTGTCGATGTGGGGCCTGGGGCCTTAGGGGCGATGGAATGATAATGAACTCGCTGAGTCGGCAACCCGGCCATCCATCCATTGAGCTTCGGATCCGTGGCTTTGCGTGCCCATTCGAGATGGGCTTGCCTTTTCGCTCGCGATCTCACTTGGAAGAAACAGTATAACATGAACTCTAGCTAATTGTCAAGGGTTTTTTAGCGCTGCGCACTTAATCGTCAGGAAATCATAGGCTTGTGATAGCGGGGGAAACAGACAGACGGTGGGAACCGGGCAGATGGGCGTTTACGGGTGAATCATTATGCTATTGACTACGCCGGCTCTTCCTCGTCACTCTCGACACTGCCAACGATTGCCTCATACAGCTCTGCGGTTTCGGGCATTGGATCGATTTCTAGGTCTTCCCAGAGGAGCTCTTTGAGCTCTTGGTAATGTTTGGCAGCTGCTGCTCGTTGACTAAGGCCGGCATATAGGCGCATGATTTCGCGGTGAATCTCTTCTTTATACGGATCCTCCGCCACAATCCGCTCGAATAGGATCAGCGCCTCTTCGGCCTGTTCGTTCTCACGATGATACTCGGCCAAGTGCTCCAGTGCATCGAAGTACTGCCGCTGCAGCTTTTCACGAGGGAAATATTGCCAGTCAGAGTAAAACTCCTCCAGGTAATCACCCTTATACAGTTCGATAGCCTGATGGTACAACGAAGCCCGTTCCGCATCGGACTCTGCGCTTTCGGCTTGTTCGATCAAATCCCCGAAGATCTCGACGTCATACCAATAGCGGATCTCCGGGTTGATCACGTAGACGCCGTCTTTGTAGAGTATACAGTCTTGGTCCTGCAGTGCCCGGCGGAGCCGGTAGTTCGTCGAGTGGAACGCACTGCTCCCCTTGGCCGGCGTCGCTTCGGGCCAGAAGTCCTCCAGAATCTTTTCTTTCCTGACGCCCTCGGGATGTGATATTAGGTAGAAAAAGAGCTCCTTGGTTGTGACAGAATCCCATTGCCGCTTACTGATGGGTTCTCTATTCAGCCATGCCTGTGCTTGACCGAATGCTTGAGCTCGGAGCACGATCTCGCTCTCTGGAGTGGAAGCCGGCTCGGGCTCCACCACCTCGGATGGCGCCGGAGCTTCCTCCCCCAAATGCTCCAGGATGTGTGTGAGCCGGCCATCACCAATCTGATGAGCTGCGGCGTGCTTGTACAGGTCCGCGGACTGCCGGCCCTCTGTTACGAGGAAATGATCATAGCCCAGCTCATCCGCGAGACCCAGAGCCTCCTCCAGATAACCGAGCACGTCCGAGGAAGCTGCATCTTGGTCGAACAAGACCTGCGCCAAGTGCAGATTGGCGATAGCGAGCGAGCGCTTCGCACTGCACTTTTCGAAGTGGTTTCGGGCTTCTGTAAAGTGATGGACGGCCATATCGTGATTCGAGCGAGCGCGGAAGAGAACCCCCAGGGCATCCTCCGACAATCCAATATCATAGATGGAGCCAACCCGCTTACCCAGGCTCAGCGCCTCTGCGATGCGTGTCTGGGCCTGACTATACTCACCGAGTATGCAATGCGTAAGCCCAATTGCGTTGAGCACGTAGGCGACGATCGATTCCTCGCTAATCGTCTCGGCTACGTCTAGTGCCTGCTGATAGAGATCAAGAGCTTTTTCGTGCGCGTCCGCCACCCGCGCGATATCTCCCAGGCTGGCCAAAACGGCCGCCTCGACCCGCGTGTATTGGGCTGTGCGAGCCTCCACCAGGGCCTCCTCCAGGAGCTCACGCGCCGGCTCGTACGCACCCTGATAGTATAACGCGCATCCCATTGCGTTCAGTGTTTCGCTGATTCGGGCCGGGTTCTCGGTCTCGCGCCAATGCCGGAGCGCCGGCCGATAGTGTGTGGAGGCATGCGCCAGATCACCCGCCCGTAGATATGTCGTCGCCAGATCGTGATGGACACTGGCGATATGATAAGCCTTTCCTCGTTCTTCGTACAGCCGAAGAGCATGGTTCAACTGCTCAATGCTGTCGGATAGCTTGCCGAGAACCCCATACGCGATGCCAATGTTTCGGTACGCCTGCGCAGCGACCGCAGATTCGCTATCACCCAGAACGCCTAGAGCTTGCTCACACTGCTCAATGGAGCCTTCATAGGCACCCTGCATCCGCAGCGCGATACTCTTGAACACCAACGCTGTTGCTTGATTTTCTGCATTTCCGTGGGCGTGAGCCGTCTCACAAGCAAGATCGAGCTGGCGGACAGCGTCGGGGAGCTGACCAGTCTGAATGTAAACCTTGGCGCGGTGGATCATCAAGCGCGGCCGCTGTTGCAGAAACGCCGGCGGTAGTGCGTCAATCCAACGTGCCAGGGTGGCCCAGCGGCCTGTGTTGAAGGTCTCTTCTGCTACCGGTTCGATAACCTCTGCCGCCTCATCAAAGGCTTCGGCTTCTAAGTAGTGTTGAATCGCGGATGTTGGCTCCGACTGGTGTGTAAACAACTGAGCAGCTTGGAGGTGCAGCTCGCGATAGCGCTCTGGATCCGCGCTCTGGAGATACGAGCGCAGGAATTCACGGAACAACTGATGATATCTGTACCACTCGCCGGGACCCTCGAGACGAGAGATAAACAGGTTCTGCGCTTCGAGATAGCGCAGGGTTTCTCCGGCGCTGTTGGTTTCGAGCAGTTGGTTGCACAAGTCCGGGCTCATCTCGTCCAGGATGGCAGAATCCAGGAGGTATTTTTGGATGTCTTCCGTTTGTTGCTCAAAGACTTCGGTGGCCAGATACTCAAAGACTTGGGTTTCCCCCTGGGCGCGGATCATCCCGGCAAACAGGCCTTTCCAAAGGGTGTGTCTTGTCAGTAGCAGGCCGGCGATCCAACCACCCAGCTCCTCCGCCAGCTCTTGCGCTTGTTCATCCGGCAGCTCAAGATCACAGTTCTGCTCCATGAGCTCCTGGATCTCGCCCGTGGTGAAACGCAGCTCGTTCACACTGAGTCCATCCACTTCTTGCTGGGCGGCCATTCGTGTGAGCGTGAGGGGCGGCAGCGTGCGGCTGGCCAGGATAATGTGGCAGTGCTCGGGCAGATAGCGCAGCAGCGTATCAAGGAGTGGGTGTACCCCGGAGTCATCCTCGATGTGATGGTAATCATCCAGCACGATGATGAAATACTCACCAATAGCATCCACCATATCGTTGACCAGCGCAGCCGCAATGGTGTCCCAGTCAGGGAGGCGCGACTCCGCGCTGTTCAGGACAGCTCTGATCTGCTTACCAAAGTCAGAGAAGCGCCGGCGAATGCTAGCGATGAGATACTCGAGGAATACGTACGGGTCGCTATCGCGCTCATCCAGAGTGTACCAGCACACGGGTAAGTCGGAGTCGTGTGCGTAATCGATGAGCACCGAGGTCTTGCCGTAGCCGGCAGGTGCCGATATGAGAATTAGCTTGCGATCGGTGCGGGCGTGGATGAAATCAACCAGCCGGCGCCGATGCAGCAAATCGTCCCGCAGTCGAGGCCGCAGGATCTTCGTGACGATCAAAGGGGCAGGGTCGTCCACTGGAATCTCCTGACGTTAGGTTAGGGTTCGTCAAAGAATTGATTCCCGTTTTCAGGCGAGTTTCGTGAGGAGAAACGGGAACTAATATTTTGACAGGCCGTTAGGTGCCTATGTTTTCATGTATCGTGACAATGGCTTGTGCCAACTTGGCGGGATCGTGCCGCGTTGGCCTTTGAGAATCTCTCAAATCCGCACGCACAACGGGGATATCGAGCACTGATTCTTGATCGGCCCAGACCGGACTTACCCCCCAGGCGGCCGGAAAAGTTGGTGGCGGCCCGCCATCAACTAGTACGAAATCGATCAATTCGGGCCCAAGGTGGTGGAGCAGCGCATCGATGTGGGCCGCAACGTCATAACCATCGGTCTCGCCGGGCTGCGTCGCCACGTTACAGACGTAGACGAGAGGCGCACGAGCGGCCCGCAGCGCTGCGCAGATCTCACGAACCAGTAGATTCGGCATAATGCTGGTGTACAGACTGCCAGGCCCAATCACGACAAGATGGGCATCCAGAATAGCCGAGATTGCCCCCGGGTACGCCCGGGCATCATCCGGCTGGAGGAACACCCGCCGGATAGCTGCACCGCCATTCGGGACCTGGGATTCTCCATGCACAACGGCTTGGTTAGCCAGTTCTGCGCTGAGCACAACGTTCTCCAGCGTTGACGGCACGACACGTCCTCGCACAGCCAACACCCGGCTCGATTGTCGCAAACCTTCTTCAAAACTGCCACTGATCTCCGACATAGCAACCAGAAACAAGTTTCCAAAGCTGTGACCGCCCAAGTCACCGTTACCGAAACGATATTTCAGCAACTGGCTCATCAACGGCTCAGCATCGGCCATGGCGGCCATACACTGGCGGAAGTCACCGGGGGGCAGCACGCCCATATCGCGGCGCAACCGGCCGGAACTCCCCCCATCGTCTGCTACGGTCACAATACCCGTCAGATGATCCGTGTGCTCTTTGAGACCTCGCAGCAAGGTTGACAGGCCAGTCCCGCCGCCGATGGTTACGATCTTGGGGCCGCGCCGGCGCGTCCGGCGGCGATATACGGCATTGACCAAGCGTTCCTGCTGGGTCTGTGGATACGCCGCTAGCAGTGATCGACTGAGTCCCATCAGGCCGGCCACCGTGAGCGAGAGTCCAACGAGCCCCAACAGAACGGCGCGTCCAAGCTGCGGAACGAACTGCAGAGTCAGGTAGTAGAAGACCGGCGGGAGAGGCTGTTGACGATAGAGATCAACCAAGAAATAAGCAACCCCAAGCCCGAGAGCAGTGATTCCTGCCAGGAACAGCAGAACCCACCGCTTGACACGCATACCTGGATAGAGCCATTTCAAAGTTGTCATAATGGACCAAGTAAGACACTGGATCTGACAATGGCGAGCGTTTTACAGTGTCTTGCACCCTATTATACACGCGGGAAGGCGAACGTCAAGTTCATTTGGGCCGAAAAACGAAGTTTAGTAGACATAAAACGAGAATTGTAGCTTAAAGTCTCGCGTCTGATGGCAATTTGTCACGGCCGGCCAAAGCGCGCTGTAGGCGGGAAAGCTCGACCGTGCGCTCTCGTACCCGGGTACGGGCCGTCTCTGCGTCAGCACTCGATTCTGCTGTTTCGAGGACAAAGCGCCAGCGTTCGATCTCACGCCGGCGAGCTTGTTCCCGCAACCGCAGTGTTGCCTTCAATACGGCTACCGCCTGTTCCTGATCGGGGACGGGCGGCTGGACGGCGGTGTGTTGTGTCAGAAAGTCCAGCTCATCATTCAGGGCTGAAGTCAGAGTAGCCCTGAGTTCCTCTAGTAGTGTTGCCCGGTTGTGTACTCGACCCGAGGACCACAGTTCCTCAAAGAGCTCGTAGACCGCGCGATTCGCCGCAGCGGTGAAGTCAGCGGCGTTGAGAGGCTCTGCCTCCATCTCCGTGAAGTGCTGCTGGAGGTACGACCATAGAAATGGCCGATCAAGCAGTGACGCGAGCACGTATTCCTCGGCCCCGAAAGAGCCGGCCGGGCGACGGCGAGGCTCCTGCGACCTGGGTTCGGGTGCCGACCGGACCCGTCGCCGCGGCCGAGACGATACGCGGCCAAGCTGCTGAGCGAGGACCCGCTCGTCGACTTGGACGCGGCGTGCCAGCTCTTGGAGGTAGTGCTCCCGCTCGACAGGGCTGCCGATATCGGCAATCACCGGCAGCAGCCGATCAACGGCCGTCGATTTGTCTTTGGGATCGGTCAGATCGAGGTCAGCGGTCTGGACCTGGAGTACGAATTCGACGACCGGCACTGCGGTCTCGACCAGTCTGGACCACTCGTCAGCGTCTTCGCGAATCAGGTCGTCGGGATCCATGCCGGCCGGCAACACGAGGGCGCGAATCTCGGCATCCAACCGGCTCTCGTAGCGGATGTAGCCTCGAGCCGTAGGAACCGGAACCGATTCGGTGTCCAGGGCCTCCTTCGCGACGTCCAGCCCTCGAAGTGTCGCCTGGGTGCCGGCCACATCGGCGTCCAGCGCCAGTATGAAGCGCCGAGTGTATCGTTTGAGGGTGCGCAGTTGGGTTTCAGTCAGCGCGGTACCCAGCGATGCGACCACGTTTTCGAACCCGTGTGTTTGGGCAGTGATAACGTCGGTGTAGCCCTCGACGATGATGGCCTGCTCCACCTGACGAATGGCTTGCCGTGCTCGATCGATGCCGTAGAGAACGTGACTCTTGTCGAAGAGGTCAGTCTGAGGTGAATTCAGGTACTTGGGCATGTCGTCTGGCAAGAGTGCGCGGGCCCCGAATCCGATGACGTCTCCAGAGACGTCGCGGATGGGGAACATGAGCCGGCCGCGAAAACGATCGTAGTGACCGGTGCCGTCGCGCCGCTCCGAGACGAGGCCGACCGCAGCTAAATCCTCTGGGGAGTAATGTCGCTTGCCGGTCAGGTACCCGAGCAGCGCATCCCACTCGCCCAATGCATAGCCCAGTTCGAACGTTTCCCAAGCGTCGTGTTGAATCCCCCGATTTTCCAAATACTTGCGGGCGACCTGGCCAGCTGGGCTGTTGACCAGCAGATTGTGGTAGTAGCGTGCAGCAGCAGCATTGACTTCGCGCAGGCGACCGAGCGCTTCGGCTCGCTCAATATCGGCTTCAGTGCGTGGCGCCAGCTCGACGCCGGCACGCTCGGCCAGCATCTCGAGGGCATCGCCAAACTCCACGCCTTCGATCTGCTCGATGAAGGTGAAGACATCACCCCCGGTGCTGCACGCACCAAAGCAGTGCCACGTCTGGGTCTCGGGGAAGACGACGAACGACGGCGTCTTCTCCGTGTGGAAAGGACACAGCCCTTTGTGGTTTTGGCCGGATTTCTTGAGCGTCACATACTCCGACACAGTATCGACGAGGTCGAGACGCTCCTTAACCTGATTAACTACGCTCACGGGACTGTATACATTGTTGGATTTGCCCTAGCGACGGCCTTTTGATCGCCGAAGGTCTCCTGACCGAGGCGAAACGGGCTCGGTCGGGAGACCTTCGCCCATCGCGAGGCGTAATCTAAGCGTTGCTGTGGCCGGTCTCCTGACCGTGCCACCCGCCGTGGCGCGGTCAGGAGACCGGCCACAGCGGTGTTAGTGGTCTCTTCTCGTGTGGGCACGAAGTGCCCGAGTAGTCACCAATCAGATTCTTAAAACCCCTGCAATTTGCTCAAGTCGGCGACGCCGGCCGTCATCTCGGTGATGCGCTGGAGAAGTGCCAGACGGTTCTTACGCAACGTGAGATCATCGGCCATGACCAGGACCTCGTCGAAGAACCTGTTGATGGGCTCAATCAAGGGTTCGAAGGCTTCCAGGATATCGTCGACATCCTGGGCGCCGTCGAGACGAGCTTGAGCGGCGCGGTATACTCGGTGAAGCTGCCGGCTAGCATCTTCCTGCAGTACTTCGGGGTTCAAGGCGTGTTCTTCTTTCCCGCGCACAATGCGCGCCGTACGGCTGTAGGCGGTGAGAAGTTGTTCCCAATCATCGCGCTCGACCCAGCGACTCAAGGCCTCGACAGCTCGCGCGGCCCGATACAGGTTGCCGCCCTGCTCGGCCAGCACGGAATCGACCACATCGTGCCGGTAGCCGGCTTCCAGCAACACCCCTTGCAGCCGGCGCCGTACGAAGTCGAGGACCGACTGCTTGCTCTCTGATGTCACCTCGACGGGCATGTTTACAGCGGCATCCTCGACGACGCCGGCGAGACCCAGGTCTATTTCGCGGCTGATCAGGATTTGGACCAAGCCCAGAGCTGCCCGGCGCAAGGCGTAGCGGTCGGTCGAGCCGGTTGGTTCCATGCCCACGGCGAAGAGTCCGACCAGGCTATCCAGCCGATCGGCAATACCGACGACGACGCCGGCCTTTGACTCGGGCAAAGCATCGCCGGCGCCTCGCGGCAGGTAGTGTTCGAAAATCGCCTGGGCTACGGCCGGGTCCGCACCGGACTGCAGCGCGTACTCGCGCCCCATAATGCCTTGCAGGCTGGTGAATTCAACAACCATCTGAGTTGCCAAGTCCGCCTTGGCCAGCTCAGCGGTGCGTTCAGCGACGGCCTTCTCGCCGGCGGTGAGGCCGAGCCGGTCAGCCAACTGGGGGACGAGTGTTTGGAGTCGGCTCATCTTGTCTAACACGGACCCCAGGTCTTTCTGGAACATCAGCGTCGACAAGCCGGGAACAAAGCTTTCCAGCGGCTGCTGCGTGTCGACGTCGTAGAAGAACGCGGCGTCGGAGAAGCGGGCGCGAATCACTTCTTCGTTGTCATGTTGAACGGTGTCGCGGTCCATGTGATCGCTATCGGCGAAGGTGATGAAGTATGGTATCAGCTCGCCGGCGCCGTCCACCACCGGGAAGTAACGTTGGTGCTTCTTCATCNCGGTGATGAGCACATCCTCGGGCAGATCTAGGAAAGAGGCATCATACTCCCCCCGGACGCCAACCGGTTGCTCCACCAGATGGATTACCTCTTCCAATGGTTCCGGCTCGTCAGAAACATGCCCCCCGACTTCGCCGGATAGTTCTGCGAGTTGCTCTTGGATGCTGGCGCGTCGTTGCTCATGGTCGAGCACGATGCCTTGCTGCTCGATGGCCTCGAAGTAGTCTTCAGCCTGCGGAATCGTGAAGTCCGGCGAGTCCAGAGAGCGCAGACCACGGCTTGTCCGGCCCGAGGGGACGCCAGCGAAGCTGAAGGGGATCACACTATCACCCTGGAGTGCAAGGATCCAGCGAATTGGTCGCGAGAACGCGACGTTGGTTGCGTTCCACCGCATGGACTTGGCGAAGCTGATCTGACCCATGAGGTCGGCTAGCAATTCAGGTAGGATCTCTGTCGCTGGCCGGCCCTCTTCACGGCGGACGGCGACCACGCGACGTTCACCATCGACTTCTTCCACGTCGAGCTCTTCGACGGCCACCCCCATGCTCCGCGCGAAGCCTTGTGCCGCGCCGGTGGGGTTACCGCCGGCATCGAAGGCAACATCAGCCGAGGGGCCGCGCACGGTTTCTTCGGTGCTGCGCTGCTGGGGCGCGAGATTGGCAACATATACGGCCAGGTGCCGAGGCGTCCCGAACACACGGACAGCATCGAAGTCCAGGCGCGCGTCGGCCAGCCTCTCGGGTGTATTCGCCTGAAGTTGGCCGATGGCTGCGTTCACGTCGTCGGCCGGCAGCTCCTCCGTCCCGATCTCGAGGATGAAGTCCCGCGTATCCGTAACCGGAGGCGGCGGTGTCTGCTCAGCGGACATTGTGGTCTCGGCCTGCAGCGCCGCGCCGCCGTCCCAGCCCTGCATCAGCGGCAGGCCTTGCGATTCGCGTTGAGCAATCCAGGCCTCCGAAACACGCCGTGCCACGTCACGCATGCGGGCGAAGTAGTGGGCGCGTTCTGTCACACCGATGGCTCCCCGGGCGTCGAGGAGGTTGAACGCGTGGGAACAGCGCAGCACATAATCGTACGCCGGCACCACCAGATCATGTTCGAGAGCTGCCTTAGCCTCTTTCTCAAACATATCGTACATCTCGCGCAGCCGAGGCACGTCCGCATAGTCGAAGTTGTACTTGCAGTAATCGACCTCGCTCGGCAGATACAAATCCCCATAGGTCAGATCGTCCATCCAGACGATGTCGACGAAGTTCTGGACGTGCTGCAGGAACATGATGATGCGCTCGATACCGTACGTAATCTCGACGGACACCGGGTCCAGGTCCACGCTCCCGGACTGCTGGAAGTAGGTGAATTGCGTAATTTCCAGGCCGTCCAGCCAGACCTCCCAACCCAGTCCCCATGCGCCGAGGGCCGGCGCCTCCCAGTTGTCCTCCACAAACCGGATATCGTGCTTCTGTGGATCGATGCCCAGCGCTTTGAGGCTGTCGATGTAGACTTCTTGAGGATTGCCCGGATCGGGTTTCAGTATTACCTGGTATTGGTAGTAGGCTTGCCAGCGGTTGGGATTCTCGCCGTAGCGGCCGTCGGCCGGCCGGAACGACGGTTCCACGTAGGCGACATTCCACGGCTCTGGTCCGAGTACGCGTAGGACCGTTGCCGGGTTCATCGTGCCAGCGCCTACTTTCTCGCTGTACGGCTGCCAAACGATACAGCCGTAGTCTGCCCAAAACTCGTCTAGGCGCTGGATGGCCTCTTGGAAAGTGATCACTTCGTTAGTCATACGTATGGTTCTCTCCTCGCGTGTTTGACACGGGCCCGGCGGACAGCGCTCAATGTCTCTAGGAACTCTATCGATTTCAGGTCACGTTCCAGCAAGTATGTGAGATAGTGGTGTAGGAGTCGCTCCATTTCGCTGTGAGTCTCGCGGCGTATGTTGAGGTGGTCCACAGTAGCATATGGCTCCCGTTGCATGAAGCGCAGCACCTTCAGGGCGTTCACTGTGATAGGGCGGACTGCCGCCGGGCGGGCTCCGTGGCCAGCGTATGTCTCAGCGTATGTCTCGCGGATGATTGTTCCCTCAGCAGTGTTGACGACGCAGTCCGGGCACACGACGCCGCCGGCTGCCAGGCCGAAGTAGTTCTCAACCGGCTCAATCTCCTGATTGCACTGCACACATCGGAATAACTGCGGGCGATAGCCCACAGCGTCCAGAAGCCGCAGCTCGAAGTAGCGGGTTGTGCGCCGGATATCGGCGGTTTGCTCAAAGGCATCCAGCGTTGCGAGCATCAGATCGAACAAGGGCCGGTTCTCGTCACGTTCTTCGGTGAAGTGGTCGACGACTTCGGCGATGTAGTACGCGTAGGTGATGCGCGCGAGATCCTCACGCAAGACTCGAAATGGCTTGATCGTTTCGGCTTGGGTAACGATGTCAAGGTTACGGCCCTTGGCAATGAGCAGGTTGCTATACGTGAAGAGTTCGACGTGCCCGCTCTTGCGGCTGGTGATTTTGCGCACGCCTTTGGCGACGGCGCGCACCTTGCCCATCGCCGGCGTGAACAGGGTCAGGATGCGGTCCGCCTCGCCAAGGTCTTGCCGCTTCAAGATGAGGGCGGGCGTGCGGTAGAGCCGCTGTCGTCGTTGGTCCATAAGTGACACTTTGATTCTTTGATTCTCAGGTTTGCAGCGGTGACTTCAGTAGAACGCTGTGAAAGGTATTATAATTGAGCTTACACAGTAGAGCAAACGCTGAGACAGCCAGACAATTTAAGATGTAACCGTTCAGGAGGTATCAGGACTAGCATCCCGAGTAGCGCGAAACGACGTTGAGCGCGTATCGAGGGGTGCGGGTTTGCGACGGTTCTTCGCACAAGCCGCACCACCTTCGACAGGCTCAGGACACCGCTTCTAAGCCAAATCTTGAATTGCTGCCGTCGCCCCCGATTCGTTTTCTGCGCACAAGTTTGATATAATTTGAATCTGCCAAGCGTGTTGAGAGATTGCGCGTGGATAGGAGGCTCTCCATGACCGTCCAGGAAACTGTTGTGAAACCAAGAGAAGATCGCATTGAACCAGGTGATGCGATGGCTGGGGTGCCCCCACTCCAGTCCGGCGATCGGCTGACGCGGCGGGAGTTCGAGCGCCGCTACAATGCTATGCCAGACGTCAAGAAATCCGAGTTGATTGAAGGAGTTGTATACATGGCGACGCCGGTACGCTTTGAAGACCACGGTGAACCGCATGGGTATATCATCGCCTGGTTGGGAGTATACCGGGCGGCAACACCTGGTGTCAGGATGGGCGACAACTCGACTGTTCGGTTGGATTTGGACAACGAACCGCAGCCTGATGCTTTGCTGCGATTGGAGCCGGCGTTAGGGGGCAACTCGTGGATCGACGACGACGGCTACGTCAACGGTGGCCCCGAGTTGATCGCAGAAGTAGCTGCTAGCAGTGCCGCGTACGACTTGCATGACAAACCGAAGGTCTATCGCCGCAATGGCGTGCAAGAGTACGTTGTGTGGCAGGTCTACGACAGAAAAGTAGACTGGTTTCGGCTGCGGGACGAAGAGTATGTGCTGCTGGAACCGGATGAAGCCGGCGTGATTCACAGTGAGGTTTTCCCCGGCCTGTGTCTGGATGTGCCGGCACTTCTCGAAGGTGACCTCGCCACGGTATTGGCTGAGTTGCAGGAAGCTCTCGAAGGAGAAGATCACGCAGCCTTTGTTGAACGCTTGGCCAACAAGCTAGAGTCTGCGCACAAGTGAATCCACTGGGAAGTCAGCTATGGAATCTTTGAGCGTATCAACCGGATCGAAGACCGAGTTTGTCGATATCACTAGCCAGGTACAGGACGCAGTGACCGAAGCCGGCGTTGAAGAGGGCGTGTGCTACGTCTTTGTGCCCCACACCACTGCCGGCATCACCGTCAACGAGAACTGGGATCCCAACGTCGAGCGCGACATCTTGCTGACATTGGACAATCACATCGCCCCCCGCGATTCGCGGCACCGGCACGCGGAGGGGAACTCGCCCGCTCACATCAAGGCCTCGCTGATGGGATCGAGCGTGACCGTGTTTGTCGAGGGTGGCCGGCTCCAGCTTGGGCGTTGGCAAGGCATCTTCTTGGGCGAGTTCGATGGCCCGCGCCGGCGAAACGTTTGGGTGAAGTGGGTCGGGTAGTCGGGTAGTCGGGTAGTCGGTGTCGGTTGTCGGTAGTCGGTAGCAGAGGGTCGTTTTGCAGATCGGCAACCCGACTGAGTGAATGTAAGGGCGCGAATTTGAATCTGATGGGGAAGCCATATGAGCATCGCAGAGAATTCTAGATACCGGCTGCTGGCGATTTTCGCCCACCCGGACGACGAGAGCTTCGGGCCGGGCGGTACGCTGGCCCGCTATGCCGCCGAGGGTGTCGATGTGCACATTCTGATCATGACGGATGGCGCTGTGGGTTCAGTTGACCCCGGGGCAGCCGAGGATGGCGAGAACCTGGCCGAGGTGCGGGGCAGGGAACTGCGTGAGGCTGTCGCTGCGCTGGGCGCTACCCTGCACCAATGCCACTTTCGAGATTCGGGGATGGCCGGCACGGAGGCCAACGGACACCCCGACTGCCTGCTACAGGCCGATCGCGAAGAAGTGACCGGCCGGGTGGTACGCTCAATGCGCGAACTGCGGCCCCAGGTGATCGTCACCCACGATCCAACCGGCGGCTACTTCCACCCCGACCACATCCGCGTCAACGAGATTGTGACCCACGCTTTTCAACTCGCCGGCGATCCAGCGGCCTACGCAGAGCAGGTCGACGAAGGCTTGGCGCCCCACAAGCCACAGAAGCTGTACTACACAGCGTTGTCCAGGACATTCATAAAGTGGGCCATCCGGCTACTTCGGCTGATGGGCAAAGACCCGACCAAGTTCGGCCGTAATGGCGACATCGATCTGACCCAACTGGGGACGCCGGATGAGATGATCCACGCGCGGGTCGACACCGGCGATTACCTGGAAACGCAGAGGCGGGCCAGCGCTGCCCATCGCAGCCAGGGCGGCGGTCCTGGGTTTCAGCGCTACCTGCCAGATTTCGTCGTGCGCCGGCTATTCGGCCGCGATGCCTTCATCCGCGCTTACCCCGCACCCGCGTCTGGGGCTCCGGTGGAAAAAGACTTGTTCGCCGGCGTATCTTTGGAGGATGATCCAAACTCATGAAGCAATCTTCTCTATTTCGCGAGATTCACGAACAGCCTGACGTGTTGAGGGCGCTCATCGATCAGGAGGCGGCTCACATTCGCCGCATTGCGGGCCGGCTGCGTGAGCGTGAGATCCGCCACGTCGTGATCGCAGCCCGGGGAACGTCGGACAACGCAGCGACGTATGCCAAGTATCTGTTTGGTGCTGTCGCGGGTCTGCCGATCAGTCTAGCGACACCTTCGCTCTACACCCTCTACGAACGTCCGCCGCGTCTTGAAGATGCGCTGGTGATCGGCATCTCCCAGTCCGGTCAGTCGACGGACATCGTGGAGGTGGTACGCGAGGGGCGCCGGCAAGGGGTTCCGACGCTGGCTGTGACGAACGATGCGCGGTCCCCCCTCGCCGAAGCTGCCTCGCATGTGGTCGACATTCACGCCGGCGAAGAGAAAAGCGTCGCCGCGACCAAAACTTACACTGCGCAGCTCGCCGCCCTCGCACTGCTAGCTAGCTTCTGGGTCGACGATGCTGAGTGCGTGGAAGCGATCGAGCGTCTGCCGGCGCAGGTTGCGCAGACCCTGGCACTCAACGAAGCCGTCGCAAATCGCGCAGAACGATACCGCTACATGCGGGATTGCGTTGTCGTCGGCCGGGGCTACAACTACGCTACTGCCTTCGAAATCGCGCTCAAGCTCAAGGAACTCACCTACGTCGTGGCCGAGCCTTACTCGTCAGCCGACTTTCGGCACGGCCCCATTGCGCTCGTCGAAGGCGGGTTCCCCGTCATCTGCATCTTGCCGGCCGGTCGCGCCTACGATCACGTGTTCAAACTAGCCAGCGATCTGAAGGAGCGGGACGCGGAGTTGCTTGTGATTTCCGAACAGGATGAAGCCCTCGATCTGGCAACAACCTGTTTCCACCTGCCTGCGGGCGTTCCCGAGTGGTTGTCGCCCATCCTGTGCGTGGTCCCAGGTCAGTTGCTGGCCTACCACTTGACACTGGCCAAGGGGTACGACCCTGATCACCCCCGAGGTCTTCGAAAAGTCACCGACACTCGATGATGAGCCAGCTGGTTGATTTTGCCCTCTGGCGTTACTTGAGATAGCGTTGCATTCCTCTGGTGATTCAGTTCCGGAGGGGTGGAGCTAAGGGAGTCCGAGATGTCTGTCCTGCGAGTAGTCCTCGCCGGCTTGATTGGTTACGCATTGGGGGCAGTTCCCATGGGCCTGCTCCTTTCCCGCATCCGCGGTGTCGATCCACGCCTCCACGGCAGTGGGCGCACCGGCGGCACCAATGTGTGGCGCGCGACGGACAGCGTCGTTCTGGCTGTCGCGACCGGCGCCGGCGACGTTTTGAAGGGGGTAGTCCCGGTGTTCATCGCCCGCGCCCTGTTCCCAGACGCACCGTTGGCCCAAGCTCTAGCCGGCATCGGGGCGGTAGCGGGTCACAATTGGTCCGTCTACATCCGATTCGGTGGCGGCGCCGGCACGATGACGAATTTTGGCGCTCTCTTCGCGCTGTCGCCGTTCGCCTGCGTCATCGCGGTCGTGGTGGGGAGCGTAACATTTGTCGTAGGCCGCATAGCGTCGCTGGCCTCCCTGGCAGTTGCGTGGGGCGCTTTCGTCGTTCTCATCCTCCTGGCTGTGTCCGGCGCGGACCTGAACCCCTTTGTTGGACAACAGTCGGCCTTGGATCAAATCGTCTACGGCATCGGGCAGGCTTTGTTGGTCACCTATGCATTGCGGCCCAACATTGGCCGGCTGCGCCGTGGTGAGGAGCGAAGCGTCGAATACTAGCCCAGTGTCAAATCAAATGCAATGGAGGAAGAAATGACTCGAAAAAAGAAGAAGAGAAGACGTCCCGGCCCCCGCCGGCGCCGGCCCAAGAAGGATCGCAAGAAGAAGCCGCAAGGAGGGAAACGCCAGCCGGCGCGTGCTACCCCCGGCGAAGATGAGCTCCTTGACGATATGCTGCCCCTCTTCCCGTTGCTAGACGAGGCTTCCAGCCCACTTGCGTCAATGGAACAACTCATGACAGCCATGGTGGGAAGTGAGGGGTTGATAGATGAGCCGGAATTCGAGGACATCTTCCTCGATCCGATGCTCTGCGTGGAGACACTGGCTGAAGTGAGCGAGGAGTTAGATATAGAACCCGAGTCGCTGAGCCAACTGTCGGAGGAAGCACGCTTAGACATCCGGTTGGATTTGCTGGAGATGACTACTGAGCGGCTTCTGACTGACGAACTACGCCAAGACATCATCAATGGCTTGAACGCCCTACGCCTCCGCTTCAAACGATCGGGCGAACGGGATAAAGCCGCTCAAGTCGCAGCGTCACAGTCATTCTTGAGCTTTGATGAAAGTAGTGATCTGTGGGCGACAATCGGGCTGGTTCAGGCCATTGTTCAGCGGAGTCTCGCGACTGGTTTCGAGCTCCTTGAGGCGTCAGTGGAGGTTATGGAGGCAGATCACCTTGACGAAGAAGATGTACCTTCAACCCTCCTGGAGCGGTTCGCCAAATCCAGTCTAGCGGAGAAAGCAGACGCGTTGCTGCGGAAAGTGCCTGGCTTGAATGGATTTGTGGAAAGACAGGCCGGCAAAGTCTGGGAAGAAGGCCTAGAGGCTCTGTCCACAGGCGAATTGTATCTTGAGCTCTTTACACTAGAAGAGCTAGTGGCTAGCGCCGACATAATCAAGACAACCCTGGCCGGTGATACTGCCGTAGAGATAGATGTTCAAGAAATCATGACTCGAGGATTATCGCAGGCAGAGCTCAAAGAAGTGGTTTTGCAAATCGAGGCTTACGTTATCGAGCTAGTCACGCCAGAGCGGTTTGAGGGGTTGCGGGCACGGTTGAGAACAGCTCTGGATGATCCTGCTTACCGGGGTGAGTGGTTCCCCTTCATATACATGCTCAACGAGTACATGGCAGACGAGAATGCGTTGGAAAATGAGACGGGAGTTCTTGTCAGCGCATTCTTCGGCGAGCTGAGTATTGCTGCCGTAGCATCCGAAGAAGCTGAAGAGTAAAGCTGAGACTCTAGCTTGACTACGTTGTATATGCAATCGACGGTCCCCCGCTAAGGGGATGACGTGCTTGACTGTCAACTGCTCTTTTCCAACCAAGATGTGATCAACAATCAGCCGTAGCACCTGCTGTTTCTGCTCCGGCGTTGGTGATTCTAGCACCGAGTTGATATTGTCACAAAACTCGGTTACGTCAGACGCCAAAGCCGCTTGTCGAGCCTGCTGCTGAGCCAATTGTTCAAGTTCGGACAAACGGCTCTCTAAAACTTGGCGCTGTTGTTCCAATGCCTGACGCCGGGTGGCGAGTTCGTCCAATTCGATGACCTGCGCTTGATAGGCGTCAAGAAGTCGTTGGCTTTGCTTCTCGATTCGGTCTAACTCCTGGCGGGCACGCTTGAGCTCGTGGGGAGCGGTGTCGCTCTCATCTTGGCGAGCCAGGTAGTAGTCCAAGATCAACTGCGGGTCAGCTAAGAGCTCAGCGATAGCTCGCCACACGAGAGGTTCAACGATGTCCCCGTCCAACGGTGGACAAGAGCAAGGTTCTATCAAGGTGCGATTAGTGCCCCGGTTGGTGCAGTAGTAACGGACGGAGCCGCTGGCATATGTGCGGCCTACCAGGGTGCGGCCACATTCACCACACACCAGGAGGCCGCGCAACAGGTAGAAGTGCCTTTTGTTGTTCCGGCGTGCGAACTTCTGGTTCAAATCCAGTTGCACTTGCGCTTGCTCCCACAGGGTTGAGGGAACGATCTGCGGCACGGCGACCGGTATCCACGCCTCGCGGTCCCGTTCGATACGGCAATTGGCGGTGCGAAGACCGCGTCCCTGGTTCTTGGGTTGCCCAATGGTACGGTTGGGGTCCTTGCGGGTGCGGTTGTAGTAGGCAGTCCCCGTGTAGTCTGGGCGTCTGAGGATAGTGTCCACCGTTGCAGGTAGCCAGCGCTGGGCCTTGCGGGGCGACACACGTTCGAAGCCCTCCGCCTCGCCATTGAGCCGCCGGCAGATGGCCTGGATGGAGAGTTGCTCTTCCACACACCATCGGAAGAGGCACCGAACGACGGCGGCTTCGGATTCGTTGACTTCCCAGCGCCCGCCTCCAGGTTGATCCACTGGGACATAGCAGTACCCGTACGCGGGGACAACAGCGAACACTTGGCCTTGGCGCGCTTTGTACAGCTTGCCGCGCCGCAGCCGGTCGCGGATCAATTCGCGTTCGTACTCGGCCAAAACGCCGAGCACATTCACCATCAAGCGGTCTTCGGGGCTGTCGCCGGTGACGGGCTGGTTGAGAAAGATCACCTCCACCCCCCAGCGGGTTAGTTCGTCCAACACGACGCATTGATGAGCATAGCGACGGGCTAACCGGTCGGGGCTTAGCACGTACAGGACGTCGAATGCTCGTTCGCAGGCCAGGTCACGGAGACGATCCAGACCCGGGCGGGCCAAATAGGACCCGCTGACGCCATCGTCGGTAAATTCGTGGACCGGGTCCAGGTGGCAACCGTCGTGTACGATTCGTTTTCGCAAGGCTGTCACTTGACTGGCGATGGTTCCTTGTTCCTCTTGTTGGGATGTTGAGACTCGGGCGTAAAGGGCGGCGCGTTTCATGTCACTTCCTCCTGTGTTGATTTTGATTCAGTTTGCCGGTCGGCAGCGCGGCGGCCTGTCTGCCGTGCCGGCACAGGCAGGCGTGCTCGCCAGCCTCGTTCCAGACAGGCATAGGCGGCTCGTAGCCGAGCCACGGCGTCTCGCTTCGGTAGGCGTTCCAAATGGATCGTGGGCGGTTTAGACATTCGGGCCTCCAGGATAAGTTGCCGTTATTGATCTTCATGGAGTACAACACGCAACTTATCCCGGAGGCTAGTCTACACCGCTCTCTAACCTGATTGTCAGTCGCCCTTGGGAGGAAGTTTGATGCAATTGTCAAAGATCAGACTACCGTCGATTGTATATGTGACGTTACATTGTTAGATTGCGTCGTGTCTTCTCAATATATGGGGGGACATGTAGGACGATTTGGTAAATCGTCGGGCCGAAATGGTATTTCGACCTGCATAGGGACTTCCAGGGAAATAAACCTCCCAAAAACGGCCTATTTCCTCT
>JAANWY010000079.1 GCA_018263655.1 Anaerolineales bacterium
GCAGGTGCCCGCTGTGGCGATGGGCATTCTTGAAACAGGGCTCTCATGGCAGGACATCTTCACCATCCAGTACATCGAGGCCTGATACATTCCCACCCAACGGAACCAGTGCCTAACTGTTCACTGTTCACTGTTCACTTATACGGAATACATCCCAAGCTGAGGGGCGATCACCAGTCCCCCACGGACGGAAAGAAACCCGGACAAAAACAAAAAAGTTAAACATCCGTTACTTCGGCTACACTCAGCACAGGGTTTCCTTCTGTCCGTCTGCTCGCCATCCACGGATGAATCTTGCGATGACCTGCGATGACCTGTGATGACCTGTTACGTATAAGTTAACTGTTGACTGTTGACTGAATGTCACACAATCTCAATGTCTTGCCCCTCGACAACTTCCCCAATCTGCCAGGCGGTTACACCGCGTTCTTCAAGCTCTGCCAGCAGTGCCTCGGTGCGATCTGGCGCTACGGCCATCAGCAATCCGCCCGACGTCTGCGGGTCCAGCAAGATCAAGCGGGTTGTTTCGTCAAGGTTCACGCAGTCTCGGATGTGTGGCGCTACGTGTTCGTCGTTGCGCGAGGTGCCGCCCGGCACATGGCCGGCCGCAGCGTATTCTCGCGTCCCTGGCAGGAGCGGTAAGTCTGCGGCTCGGATCCGCAGCCCGACGCCGCTGTTTTGCGCCATCTCCAGGCCGTGCCCGAGCAGACCATAGCCTGTGATGTCGGTCGCGGCGTGCACACCGACGGCCTGCATGGCTTCTGCGGCTGCCTCATTAACCGTCATCATGACATCGACAGCCGCGTCGATGTGTTGGGGACTGGCTGCTCCGTTGCGCAGCGCTGTGGTGATGATGCCGATGCCGAGCGGTTTGGTCAGGACGAGTTGGTCGCCGACCCGGGCATGCGACTTGGTGATGATCCGGTCGGGGTGCACGAAGCCAATGGCCGACAGGCCGTATTTGGGCTCTTCATCCTGAACAGTGTGTCCGCCGGCGATGATGGCTCCAACTTCCGCGACTTTGTCAGCCCCACCTCGAAAGACGTCCTGAACGATGTCAAGAGGCAAATCGTCGGGGAAGCCGGCGATGTTCAGCGCCAAAACCACGCGGCCACCCATGGCGTAGACGTCGCTCATGGCATTGGCGGCAGCGATGGCGCCGAAGGTGTAGGGGTCATCAACCACCGGAGCGAAGAAGTCGGCGGTCTGGATGATGGCTTGCTCACCGTTCAAGCGGTAGACGGCCGCGTCATCGCTGAGGCCAAGTCCGACGAGAAGCTCCGGATACTTGTCGGCGTTGAAGGTTTCAGTCAAGGGGCGCAACACGTGCGCTAAGGGCGCGGGGCCCATTTTGCCAGCTCAGCCGGCACACTTGGCGAGTTGCGTCAGGCGTATTTCTTCTCGGGTCATGAAGCTACAGGCGCTTTCAATCCACCACCCGTGAGCGGCATCACGGTAACATCTTCGTCGTCTAGCATCTTGTCCAATTTGCGCAGCCCAGCGACGGCCACCGCCGATGTGGGTTCGATAAACAGGCCTAGCCGGGCCATGGCTCGCTGCGCGCGTACGACCTCTCGATCGGTGACGGTCAGGACTGTGCCCTCGGACTCGCGGAGGGCTTGGAGAACCTGACGGCCGCGCGGCGGATCGGTGATCCGAATACCCTCTGCGACCGTCCGGCCGGCGGCCAGGGGCTGTACATCGTTGAACCCCCGGCGAAAGGCCTGAAAGATAGGATCGCATGCCCGTGTCTGCACGGCGAAGAACTTCGGCATGCGATCGATGATGCCGGCCGCCAGCATCTCCTGAAAGCCACGATAGGCGCCGAGCAGAAACGTGCCCTGCCCTACCGGGAAGACGAAGTTGTCCGGCACCGTCCAGCCGAGCTGTTCGACTACTTCATAGGCGAAGGTGCGCAGCCCCATCAGGAACAACGGATTGTAGACGTGGCTGGCGTAGTAGTCTTTGTTGGTCGCTTCGTGCGCTGCCTCTTCAGCCGCCGACCGAGGCCCTTCGACGGTGTGGAGTTCGGCGCCGTAGATGGCGATTTGGCTGAGTTTCGGACCGGAGGCCTCAGCCGGCACATAGATGCGCGTCTTGAGACCAACGCTGGCCGCATAGGCCGCCAGACTGGCGCCGGCATTACCCGAAGAATCCTCGACCACCCAACGCAGTTTGTCAAAGCTATTTAGGTGACTCACCATCACCGAGGCGCCGCGATCCTTGTAGGAACCGGTGGGCGACATATACTCGGCTTTCGCGTGAATGGGGACGCCGTAGATGTTGATCTCGAGCATCGATGTGAACCCCTCACCGAGTGATACGATGTGCTCGTCCTTCTCAAGGCAGAGTGTGTGCCGGTATCGCCAGAGGGTGTAATCCTCTTTTATGATGGCGTCACGATCGAAAGCCGGCAAATCTGTCATCTCGAGCACACCGCCACATTCGCAGTGCCAGATCTCAGCGTCGGGGGGATAGGTCGTATCGCAAACAGTGCACGAAAACTTGGCCATTACTCTTCCTCGAGAATGATATCACCACTCTTGCCGCCCATCTTACGGATGAGGCGAACGTCCTGAATGCGCATACTGCGGTCGATGGCTTTGGCCATGTCGTAGATTGTCAGCGCCGCCACGTTGACGGCCGTGAGAGCTTCCATTTCGACACCCGTCTTGCCCGTCGTCTTCACGGTTGCTGTGATCTCGACGGCGCTCTTTGCTGGCTGAAGGTCGAACGTGAGGCCGATGTGGGTAAGGAGGAGAGGGTGGCACATCGGTATCAGCTCGTGGGTCTTCTTGGCGCCCAAGACGCCGGCCACCTGGGCAACGGCGAGGACGTCCCCTTTCTCGATGTCGCCGGCGCGGATGGCTCTGAGTGTGGCCGGCTGCATGGTGATCGCGCCCCTTGCAACCGCAATCCTCCGGGTGTCAGGCTTCCCGCCCACGTCCACCATGCGCGCGCGTCCCTGGTCGTCAAGATGTGTTAGTCGCGGCGGCGTTGAATCTGTCATATGCTGGGAACCAGTCGGCGGCTCGGGTCGTTGCCAAATAGGCGTCGCAATTATACCACAGGGTGATTTTTCGCTCAAGGTTAGGCTGGGAGCGTCACGCATTGGGGACAAGCTCCGCCAGGGTTTCGGCCGGCCAGCCAAGGAACTGGCCGCGACAAACCTGTGCAATGGGTAGCTTGCGCACCTCGTAGCCGGCCAAC
>JAANWY010000008.1 GCA_018263655.1 Anaerolineales bacterium
TCTAAATTTGACCCTTGCGAAGGTTGCGAAGTGGCCCCACAGCGAAATGACACGCGATAACCGACGGTGATTCTGCCGCGAAACCGGCTCACAAACCTTCGCAAGGGTGGCCAAGCGCATCTTCTGGGCCGAATTTGGAATCGCTGATTGGACACAGCCGCTGCATTCTGGTATATTCAGTGTCGACGCCACCTCTCCGCAGGTTATCGAATAGACACCGCGGAGGGTATCGCGAAGATTCTGAAGCCCTGGCCTTGATCATCGTTTCGGCCATTGGCTTCCGCCTGCTCCCGCTGGATTGCCAAATCCAGCGGTTATGGCTTGGATTTGGCAATCCAAGCCGAGCTAGTGGCCGAAACGATGATCATACCCGAAGCACTGACACTAGACCCGCAATGCGCAAAACAATTCTGGGTGTAATTTTGCTCTCGGCCGGCACGCTGGCCTTCGAGATCACGCTGCCCCGCATCTTTGCTGCGGGCCAGTGGTATCATTTCGCCTTCATGGCCGTCAGTGTGGCGCTGCTAGGTTTTGGCGCCAGCGGGACCGCTCTAACTCTCTGGCCACGCCCCGTCGCGTCGCCGCAGAACTGGATGCACCGCTTCAGTGCCGGCTTCGGTGCGAGCATCGTGCTCAGCTACCTGATCGTCAACTATATCCCCTTCGATTCTTACCGCATCGCCTGGGAGCCGATCCAGTTCGTCTTCCTGGCGGTCTACTACCTGGCGCTGACGACACCGTTCTTCTTCTCCGGTGCTGTCGTTGGGACCCTACTCTCGGCCGAAGGCTACCCCGTCAACCAGGTCTACGCCGCAAACCTGGTCGGCTCCGGCCTGGGTGCACTGGTCGCGTTGGCCGGCCTCACCTGGCTAAGCGCCCCCGGCGCCGTCCTCGTTGCCGCCGCCCTCGGTCTAGCCGCCACTATCGCATTCACGCCTTCACGCACCACGCACCACGCATCACGCATCACGCAATACGCAATACGCATCACGCCATCAATCCTGATTCTCGTTTTCTTAATCCTTGCGCTAAAACCACCGATTCTATTCGACGTCCGCATGTCGCCCTACAAGACGCTCAGTTCGCTGCTGCGCTACCCGGGCACGGAGGTCACATTTACTGGCTGGAACGCCTTCTCCCGCGTCGACGCTGTCGAGAGCAGCACCATTCGCTCCTACCCGGGGCTCAGTTTGGGCTACATGGGGCCGACACCCGAGCAAGCCGCCATCACCATCGACGGCGACAACCTGACGCCCATCACGTCCACGGAAAACGAGGATGCCCTTGCGTTCCTCGATGCCCTGCCCACTGCATTCCCCTACCAGCTTGTCGATACCCCGAAGACGCTCATCATCGAGCCAGGCGGTGGCCTCAACATACTCCAGGCTCTGCACCAGGGAGCTTCGCCGATCACAGCAGCCGAAGACAACCCGCTGATCGTAGATGTGGTACGCCGGCAGTACGGAGACTACGCCGGCCGGCCCTACACGCGACCGGAGGTCAGCGTCGAGATCGAGAACGGGCGTGGATTCGCCCGCCGCGCTGTTGTGGCCGGCGAGACATTCGATTTAGTTCACATCTCCCTGGCCGACACGTTCAAGGTAGTCAACTTCGGTGCCTACAGTCTGACCGAGAGCCCGGCGTACACCGTCGACGCCTTTCGCGACTTCTACCGCCTGCTGAGCGACGACGGCGTTCTGATGATCCCTCGCTGGCTGCAACTGCCACCCAGCGAGAGCGCGCGGGCCGCGGCAACTGCCATCGCCGCATTGGGGGCGGAGGGCGTCGAGGAGCCGGCAGCCCATCTGCTGGCCTACCGCAGTTTCAAGACTATGACGTTGTTGGTGAAGCGCCGGCCCTTCACCGCCGATGAAGTCAACACTGCCCGCCGGTTCGCCGCCGGCCACAGCTTCGACCTAGTCGCCGCGCCGGGGATCACACCGGACGACGTGAACCAATACAACGTACTCGAAGAGCCGCTCTACTATCAGACGTTTCAAGCGCTCTTAGGACCCGATCGCGCCGACTTCATCGCCGGCTATGAATACGACATCTCGCCGCCGACGGACGACGGGCCGTTCTTTTTTCACTACTTCCGCTGGTCCCAAATCGATGAGATCCTGGCCACCTTCGGCAAGACGTGGCAACCCTTCGGCGGGAGTGGGTATCTGGTGCTCTTCATCCTGCTGGGCCTGGCGATGCTGGCGTCCGGCACGCTCATTCTGCTTCCGCTAGTGATTCGCCGGCTGCGCAGGCCAACGGACACTGGTGAGTTTTCAGACCAACCACGCTACACGAGGATAGGCACGTTGATCGTCTTCTTCGCTCTGGGCATCGGCTATCTGTTCATCGAAATTCCGCTGATCCAGCACTTCGTCGTGTTTCTGGGCCACCCCACACTGGCCTTCGCCACCGTCCTGCTGGCCATTCTCGTGTTTTCGGGCATCGGCAGCCTGTTAGCCCCACGCGTGCCGCTGATTCCGGGATTCATCGCTCTATCTCTTGGCGCAACGCTGTATCCCGTGCTGCTGCGACCGATTCTGTCCGCCACGCTCGGCATCCCTCTCCTGGCCCGACTTATCGTGGCTGTGCTCACGCTGGCTCCTCTGGGCATATTCATGGGGGTTCCATTCCCCCGCGCCCTGGCCGTGGTCGAGCGCATCGATCCGCAGCTTTCGCCCTGGGCGTGGGCCATCAATGGGTGCGCGTCGGTGCTGAGTTCGATTCTGGCTACGATGCTGGCGATCTCTATCGGTTTCAGCGCTGTGCTGGCGGTTGCCGGCGGCGCGTACCTGGCCGCCCTGCTGGCAATCACACCACTGACCCCGTCGGCCACGGCCAGCACCTCGGAGATGTCGTCGATGATCCATTAGACGATTTCTTCAAGCGCCTTTGGTGGTCAGCGGATGGGCTGCGCCGTAGCGGATTAGGGGAGAACGGATCAAATCGGATGATCGGATCGTTTGTCTACGCCGGCTTTGGTCAGTGGGATTCTCCTCGTGAATACAATCTCGTCCGCTATTGATCCGATAATCCGCTTTGCCGAAGGCAATCCGTTGACCGCCCATCAATCCACCACAAAGTTCACACGATACCGCCCATCCCCCACCGCCCGCCAGCTCGTGACCCGAAAATTCTCGATCTCGCCGGTGTTCGCCACATGCATGCCGGCACACGCTCGCGCATCGAACTCCCCCAACCGCACCACGCGTACCAGATCAACCTCATCCGGCACCTCGTCGAGATTTGGCAAGTGGTCCGCCTCCTCTCGCGGCACGAAATCAATCGTCGTGTCTGCCTCCGTCGCGATCCACTCCTCGATAGTCTGCTGTACCCAGGCGATGTCTTCGTCCGCCAGCTCGCCGGCATAATCGAACTCAAACACGCACTTGCGGCTCTTGAGCCGCGAGGCATGGTTGTTCATGCCTGGAAGGCGCTCGGATAGAGCAGCTGTCAGCAGGTGTTCGGCCGAGTGGAGCGGTGGGTGGGCGTCAACGGCTCCCATAGATTCACATACCTTTCGTCAATCTTGATGTACTCACGCTGGGCGGAAGTCCAGCGGCAGACGCCTGCCGCTGGCGGCAGACGTCATCCACCTTGAGCTTGAGTTTCTGGCTCGACGCGTCCCCACCGCGTCCTCAGACAGTAATCGATCACCCTCGCGAAGTAGTAATGCTCGGCATAAATGAGTCACCAGTTGGCGTCGAGATCACGGCTAGCCCCTCGTCGGGCTCGGGATGAGCATCCTGAGTAGCGAAGCGTATCGAAGCGACGTCCTGAGTTCATCGAAGGGGGTGCGGCTCGATCCTAAGTACCGTACTATCCTGAACCCGCACCCTTCGATACGGCCTCCACTGCGTTCCGGCCTACTCAGGATGCTGTCTTGATCTAACCGGTGAAGGATTTCTGCCGAGTACTAGTAGTTCTCGATAGCCGGCAACTCGATCCCGGAGCCGGCCAGCGCCTCCTGCGTGTGCGTGCGGTCGAAGGCTTTTGGGACCGCCATCTGCGGGATGAAGTGGCTCAGTGCACTCAGCACCTGGGCCTGGCGTGTCTCGCCGGCTTCCTCCGCCTGTCGCCGAACCTTCTCGAATATCTCCAGATCGACGATCTCGGGACACTGCACGTCATCATCCCGTCGTCGCCCGGGGGACTGCGACAGGTGTTTGGCAGTGAAGTTCACCAACTCGCCCAGCGTGAAAGAATGCTCGCGGCCGGCCACCAGGTGATACGTCCGCCCCGCCTCGAACGCCTCATCCACCAGATACACCAGTGCATCAGCCAGCCAGTCACTGGGGATCAGATCGACGGGACCGCTGGGGTCGCCGGGGATAACGGGCACCAAATTGCTGTTGATCAAGCGCAGCGTCTGGTGTAAGAAATTGAACTGGCGCACGCGCCCTGTACGCGAATCACCCACCAGGCTGCTGGAGCGGTAGACGGCGATGGGTAGGTCGTCCATCAGGCCGCGCAGATAGACCTCGGCCTCCCACTTCGACTGTTCGTAGGCATTGACGAAGCCGGCACCGTGCACCAACTCCTCCTCGCAGATCGTGCCGGTGCGCCGGCCGGCGATGTGGGCCGTGCTCACGTGGGCAATGCGCTGGATGCGCTGCCACTGGCGTGCCTGATCCATCAGATTCACCACACCCAGCAGGTTGACGGCACGCGCTTCCTCGAGCGAACGCCCGAAGCCAATGTCGGTCGCGCAGTGCACGATGTCCGTAGCTTCGTGCGCCAACCGGTCGGCGATAGCCGGCTCAAGGCCCAAATTTGGCGCTGTGACATCGCCGCGAACCGGCGTGATGTACATTATCTCGGCTGGCGAGAGATCGAGCTTCGCCAGCAAGTGGCGGAAGCGCTGGCTCAACGTCTCATCCGAGTCAGCGCGGATCATCGCGAACACGCGTACGCTGTCCGCGCCGGCGTAGCGCCGCAGCACCTCGCTGCCCACCAGCCCAGTCGCACCCGTCAGAAAAATGGCTCGCCGCCCCACTCGTCCTCTACCTGAAATCACTCATATCAAGAATCGACCCCCAACCACCCAACCACCTAACCACCCAACCACCTAGCCACCTAGCCACCTAACCACCCAACCACCCAACCTCTACCACAACGCCACTTCCTTCGTCCCCGCCAACGCCGCCTCAATCTCTTCGCGGTGCTCGGGACGCTTGCCGGCATATGCCCGCACGAGCCCAAAACAGCCGGCCAGCATCATGTCACCGTGGGGCACCGCCAGGTACACGGGTAGATCCGTCTCGCGTATCATGTTGCGGCGCGGGCCGGTGACAGCGAACATTTTGGGGGTCCGAGCCGGCTTGAAGCGCACCAGCGCGCCGTGGCCCATGTCGTCGAAGACTTCATCGTTAGTGAGCTCGCCGGCGGCCAGCTTGCGCAGATACGCCGCCAGCTCAGCCGGCGTCAGCTCTCCGGTGTGGTGCTCGAACACGCCGGCAATATCCGGAACGCCGGCAATATCCGGGCGGGGATTCTGCGTTCCATTGCCGGCTGCCAGATGGAAGGCCAGTGTGTGAAAATTGCCGATATTGGCGATGATGACGGGCTCTTCTTGGGCCACGCGTGCATCCTCCAGCGTCCCCAGCACAGCCGCCGGCCCCGTGTCCATCACCAGGAGCGGCGTGTCGCCGTCTGGTGCGGCCACGCTGTCGGCGACGGCCTGGAGCCGGGTGAAGCGTTGGGGGATCTCGCCGGCCCAGAAAGCGAACTCTGCCAGTCCGAGCTCGGAGCCCAGGCGCTCGCGCAGGTAGTCGAAGCGAAAGGCCCGATCGCTGTAGCCCGGCGGCGCGTTGCCGTGGTCGAATACCGCCACGGCGTAGGCTTCCACGCCCAGCGACACGTCGAACACGCGCAGGGCGTCGCGAATCTCATCCAAGTAAAAGTCGCGCAATTCGATGTGCTGCACGCCGTGCCGCACGCCGTGCCGCACGCCCGTCATGCCGGCCGCCTCATCCTCGCTGATGATGGTGACGCCCATCGCTTCCACTTCTTCGAGCACGTCATTGAACGTCCGCGCGGCGTAGGGGGTGGCGTAGGCCCGGTAACCGGCGTCCAGGTGGTCATTTACGGCCCAGTGGCATGGCCCACCGCCCATGGTCACACCAGTCAACAGAATATCGTCGCCGGCGGTTGTCGCCTCACGCACCAGCTCAGCCACGCGAACAGTTGGTGACGGCATCACCAGCCGAAAACAATTCTCCACACCTCGTTCCGTGTCGAACAACAAGACATCTTGCGTACCCGTTCCAACATCAACAGCCAGTATTCGCATGCAACATACCTTTCACTACAACATTGCCTCAACCCAGATAGCAGCAAATTCGTGACTACCTTGACATTGTTAGATTTGCCCTAGCGACGGCCTTTTGATCGCCGAAGGTCTCCTGTCTGCGTGCCCCGCACAGGCAGGCCTGACCGAGGCGAAACGGGCTCGGTCAGGAGACCTTCGCCCATCGCGAGACGTAATCTAGATTAGCGACTACTCAGGCGCTTCGCACCTACGCAAGAAGAGACCGGAAAAAGGGGTCGGTGGGGGG
>JAANWY010000080.1 GCA_018263655.1 Anaerolineales bacterium
CTACCAGAAACCAGGTTTTTCGTTGGTGTCCGTCGTCCCGACGGGCGAACGCCCTCGACCCTCCGGGCCAAGAGCAACGAGTCAGCGCTTGTCAATAACTTGGTCAAACGAGCGAAAAAACCTGGTTTCTATCGTGACGCTAAACATGTACGCTTCGAGATAGTTTCTTGGGGAGACTAGACGAATAGGGGCGTTATCTCCAGCGCTTCCACTTGGTGCGCCATCGCCTCCTCCGACGGACGCGACTCGAAGCGGCTGGCGGCATCTAGCACTCTGGGAAGGAGCTCGATATCGGCCGCAGTGTTCAAGAAAACACCGGGCCGGCTCAGCGCCCAATGTACTGCGCGGTCGATCTCGGCCTGATCTTCCAGCGGCTCATACCAGGTGTTGCGCGTCTGCGGGTTGTCGTCCCATGGCCCCCGGGAGATGGATTTGATCGTCTGCACCGCCACGTTGCGCTCCTTGCATACACTCATGAGCTTCTCAAAGTCGGCAGCATACTGCGGGTTTTGCATCATCACATAGTTGTAGGGCAACAGCACGGCGTCGAAGTCGTAGCGTTCTAGGCTGCGCAAGTGCATGCGGGGCGCTTGGACGCCGTGGCCCGTGACACCCAAGAAGCGCACCAGCCCCTCTTCCTTGGCCTCGACGAAAGCTTCGAGCGCGCCATCGGGCCCCATGGCCACTTCCCACTCGTCAGGCTCGACCAGAACGTGCATCTGCCACAGATCGAGCTGATCAGTGTGTAACAAGTCTAACGAACGATGCAGGTGCTCCATAGCCCCTCTGTAGGCGCGTTCTTCAGTCTTGGTGGCCAAGAAGAAAGCATCGCGGTGGTGATCCATCCATGGGCCAATGCGCTTCTCGGCATCGCCATAACTATTGGCCGTATCGATGTGGTTGATGCCGTATTGCAACAGGATTTCTAGCGTTCGGTCTGCTTCCGCCTCGCTTGCCTTGTAAAGAGCCGCACCACCGAAAAGTGTCGCTGTGCTCCAATGGCCTGTGCGGCCAAACAGTCGCTTTTCAATCACTCTCAACACCTCCAGAACTGTCCGAGTCATCGGATCCGTGCCCCGATTATACCATGCAGTGCCCGAGTAAGAAAATGGGTGACTACTTTGACAATGTCACATTTCGCTGCTGTGGCCGGTCTCCCGACCGAGCCACGGTGGTGTCGATGTAGAATATTTGTCTAATGTGGCATTGAACGTGCGCGGTCGTTGCCTTGGCTGGGCTAGCCGGCTTGCTAGCCCGGTTGTAGAATTCGCAGCGGTGTGGTACACTTCAGATTGTTCATGCAGACACCCGGCACCTCATCGTCTCGCTCCATCGCCTATTTCGTGTCCCCGCACGCCTTTGGGCACGCCGCCCGCGCCTCGGCGGTGATGGCCGCTGCCCAAGAGCTGGAGCCGGCCCTCCGCTTTGAGGTCTTCACGCGCGTCCCGCGCTGGTTCTTCGAGGAATCCCTCACGGGCTCGTTCGGTTACCATTCGTTGCTGACGGATATCGGGCTGGTGCAGAAGACATCGCTGCGCGAAGACGTCCCGGCAACTGTGCGCCGGCTGGATGAGTTCCTACCCTTCGAGGGTGCGCAGATCCAGAGACTAGCCTCACGAATTGCCCAACTGGAATGCCGACTGGTGATGTGCGACATCGCGCCCATGGGCATCGCCGTAGCCCACGCAGCCGGCGTGCCGGCCGCGCTCGTCGAGAATTTCACCTGGGACTGGGTCTACACGGGCTATCTGGACGAGGATGCGGGGTTGGAGCGGTACATCAGGTACCTGCACCGTTGGTTCGATGCAGCCAGCTATCACATCCAGACCGAGCCCATCTGCCAGCGCCGTTCCGTCGATCTGACGACGGCACCCATCAGCCGGCAACCGCGTAGCTCCCGGATGCAGATTCGGCAACGATTGGCGATACCAAGCCGTGCCCACGTCGTCTTGATCACGATGGGCGGCATCGAATGGCGCTTCGATGCTCTGGACCCGCTGATGAACCAACCCAATGTGCATTTCATCATCCCCGGTGGAGCTGAACAGATGCAGACCCGCGACGGCCTGATCCTCCTGCCGCATTATCACGATCTCTACCACCCAGACTTGGTGAATGCGGCCGATGCCGTTGTCGGTAAGGTTGGCTACAGCACCTTGGCTGAAGTTTACTATGCCGGCGTGCCGTTTGGTTACATCCGTCGCCCGCAATTCCGCGAGTCATCAGTCTTGGGGACGTACATTGAAGAGGAGATGCAGGGTCTCGCCATTTCGGAGACTGAGTTCCAAAGCGGGCGTTGGGTATCACGTCTCCCGAACTTGTTGGCGCTGCCTCGGGTGGGCCGGCGGGGCACGAACGGTGCGGGACAGGTCGCTCACTTCGTTCTCGAGCTTTTGGGTTGACTCTGATCGTGTAACTACTCAGGCTACTGCCCGCTACTGCCCGGCTACTGCCCGGCTACTGCCCGGCTACCATTCTCGCAGTTGAGAAATGCGGAAAAGATGGGGGTGTGGGGGCGGCCGCCCCCACACCCCCATCTTTTCCGCATTTCTCAACTGTGAACGACACCCTGCCGCCCACCCTGATCCGGACATTCTCGATAGTTTAGTTGTTGTAGACCTTGCAGACGCGTATCCCATAAGGAGGAATCATGCCAGAAAATGAAAAATGCGCTATCACCGCTGAAGATTTGTACGATTTTCAATTGATCACTGATTGTAGAATCTCACCCGATGGCCGGCACGTCGTCTATTCGCTCCAGCGGGTGGACAGAGAGACGGAGGAGAAATATGCCAATCTGTGGATTGTCCCGACCGACGGAGGAGAACCACGACAGTTCACCTACGGCGATCAGATGGACGGCCAACCGAGATGGTCGCCGGATGGCGGCGAGATTGCTTTCCTGTCCAACCGGCGCGACGAGGAGCAGCCGCAGATTCACATCATCCCGTTTCGCGGTGGGGAAGCGCGCCCCCTCACTGATTTGAAGGGCGAGTTCGGCACGTTCGAGTGGTCGCCCGACGGCGAGCAGCTTGTCTGTCAGTTCCGCAAAAAGGACCAAGAGCAGATCGAGCGGGAGGAAGACGAACACAAGGAGAATCTGGGTGTCGTATCGCGTCATGTCACCCGCGTCTTCTACAAGCTTGATGAGCGGGGGTTCCTGCCCAAAGAGCGCTGGCACATCTGGGCGATCGACGCTGGGACGGGCGAAGGTATTCAGTTGACGGACAGTGATACCTTCGACGAGCTGGCACCGCGCTGGTCGCCGGATGGCAAGGAGATCGTCTTCGTCTCAAACCACAGCGAAGACCCTGACCTCGACCCGGACGCTGTCGATGTATTTGTAATGCCGGCTGAAGGTGGAGAACCCCGCAAGATTGTGACCCCTGTCGGCCCCAAGACGATGCCCACCTTCTCGCCGGATGGCCAGTGGGTGGCCTACTTCGGGCGCGAGGGGCGCGGCGATTGGTGGCGCAATAACTCCCTGTGGGTCGTGCCGGCCGACGGCAGCGGCGAGGCCAGGAATCTAACCACGCAATTCGACGTGGATGTCTCAAGTCGCACGATCAATGATCTACCCGGCGGCTTGCCCCTGACGCCGCCCACTTGGTCGCAAGACGGGCAGGCGCTCTACTTCCAGGTGTCGCGCCACGGTAACAGTGTCCTCAAGTCAGTGGCAGTGGACGGTGGTAGTGCGAGTTTCGAAACGGTTGTCGATGAAGAGGGCGTTGTGGGATCCTTCGGCTTCGACGATGAGCAATCGAAGCTGGCCTACATGCATGGGAGCGCGACCGCACCGGTGCAGATCTGGGTTCGCGAGGCGCCGGCCGGCGAGCCGTGCAAACTGACACGCGTCAACGAGGACTGGCTGCAGGAACGAGACCTGGGCGAGATTGAAGAGGTATGGTTCGAGGGCGCAGCCGGCCATAATCTGCAGGGTTGGATTGTCAAGCCGCCCGGCTTCGCAGAATCCGAGAAGTATCCAGCGATCCTGGAAATCCACGGTGGTCCCCGCGTTCAGTACGGCAATCTCTTCATGCACGAGTTCTATTTTCTGGCCGCGCAGGGCTATGTCGTTTTCTTCTGCAATCCACGCGGATCACAGGGGTACGGTGAGCAACATGCCAAAGCCAACTGGAACAATTGGGGGCCGATTGCCTACGAGGATCTGATGGCCTGGACCGATTTCGTACAGGGGGAGCCATACACCGACCGTGAGCGACTGGGTGTCACCGGTGGGAGCTACGGCGGCTACATGACTAACTGGATCATCGGGCACACGGATCGGTTCAAGGCGGCTGTCACACAGCGCAGTGTAAGCAATCTCGTCAGTATGTACGGCTCCAGCGATTTCAATTGGGTATTCCAGTACGAGTTCGGCGACACACCTCCATGGGAGGATCTTGACAACTATTGGCAGCAATCCCCGTTGAGGTACATTGGCAATGTGACAACGCCCACGCTCGTCATCCACAGCGAACAGGACCTGCGGTGCGCTGTGGAACAGGGAGAGCAGGTCTTCGTGGCACTCAAGAAGCTTGGCGTTGACACGGAAATGGTCCGCTTCCCGGACGAACCGCACGGGCTCTCAAGAGGGGGCCGTACCGACCGGCGCATTGAAAGATTGAACTATATCCTGAGCTGGTTTGACCGCTACTTGCGGGCAGAATAGGGCAAGAAAGCACAGCCGGCTTCATCAGCTCACCAATTCAAAAAGGGCCTAACCACAAGATGTAGGGGGTAATCTGGGCTTCACCCCCTACATCTTGCGTTTCTGCCCAAAATGTGCTATAATTATAATGATATGACATAAGAAGGCGTAGGGTGAGAGTCGGCCCTACGGTGGTGGTGAACTCGGTTCTGGAAGGGGGTGACAACATAGACGACTCAGCCATTCTGTCCTGGCGGTCGATGGATTGGAACGTCGACCGACCCAGACCCCCTGCGCGAGGCGCAGTACAGCGGCGCGCAGTACAAATGAGTACGAAAGGACATACCCTGCCCATGGCTAGTCAAAAAACAATCGACGCCAACGGTGTTCGCAATGCACCGTGGCGTAAGGTGAACGTGAACGAGTTGGCAAATCTCCTCGCCGGCCAGACAGGCCTGGATGAGGGCGATATCCGACAGGTGCTCCGGGAGCTGAAGGACACATCTGTGTATGTGAACGCTTCAGCTTCGGGGTGCGAAGGACGTAACAGGCGCTAGCTTCCGCGCTGAGCGCCGGCCGGGTCCTTCGTGGGGCTATGCTCTGCGTTGGCCGGCTGCGTTCCTTCTTGACAGCCCCAAAGTTGAACAGCCCCCTTCCCCCGCTGAATTTCGCGTGGCGGAAGGGGGCTGTTTTGCTGATTCACTACCTGTGCAGAACGGCCCGAATGCCCCGTCGCTCAGGGGCCGGGATATCGTGCTCTGCCAGCCGAAATAGAAGAGCGTTCAGAGGAGCCAACGCCAAGTGAAATATCCCATTTCTCGCTATCTAAACGTCCGCAGCGCCTATTTCCCCAGCTTCACATCCGATGGCCAACGCATTGCCTTCATCGCGAATATAACCGGCGTCCCGCAGATCTGGCAGGTGCCCCTCCCTTCCGACCCGGATGGGGTGCTGTGGCCAGACCAACTGTCATTCGAGACAGACCGCGCGATGGGCGTGTGGTGCTCGCCGGCTCCCGGCGATGGCCGGCTCATCTACGCCCGCGATGTGGGCGGCAACGAGAATGCGCAGCTCTGTCTGCTGTCGGCTGACGGCGCTACGGAGACATTCCTCACTGCCGGCCACGAAGACGCTATGCATATCTTCGGAGAATGGTCGGCCGACGGGAGTCAGATCCTGTTCGCCGCTAACCGGCGCGACCCAGGTCTGTTTGACCTGTACCTGCAGCCGTTGGACGGCGAGGCACGCTTGGTCTGGCGGCACGGTGAACCTGGATTCTTGATCGACATGCGGTTTTCGCCCGATGGCCGGCGTTCCGTTGTCCGCCGTATGTCCAGCTCCTTCCGCCACGATCTCTTCGAGGTCGACCTGATTGCCGGCATCGCTCACCGAATCTCGCCCTCCGACGAAGATACGCGTTACGAAGCGGTCTCCTATGCCGAGGACGGTCGTTCCCTCTTCACTACCACCGACCTGGACGCCGAATACTTGCACATCGTCCGGCTTGACCTGGAAACAGGTTCGATGGCAAAGGTCGTCGCTTCCGACCGCGATATCGAGCTGATGACGTGCTCGCCAGATGGTCGCTGCATCGCCTATGCCGTCAACCTCGACGGTGCCTCTGAGCTTCGCCTGCTCGATCTCGCCTCTGGCGAGACGCGAACCGCACCTGCCCTGGACACATCACCCGGCGTAGTGGGCATGATGGGTTGGCGGCGCACTTCCGCGCGACTCATTCGCTGCGCCTGAACGGGTCCGCTATCCGACTTTCGATGAGGACGAGCGCGGTCACCCTCGCCGGATTCCGGCCTGGTTCTACAAACCCGAAAATCAGGGCGAGCCGGCGCCCGTCATCGTGGTCGTGCACGGTGGCCCGGAGAGCCAGTTCAGACCGTACTTTCACTTCTTCATCCAGTACTTCTTGCAGAACGGTTACGCCGTGCTCGCGCCGAACGTACGCGGCTCCGCCGGCTACGGCAAGACGTACAGCCACCTGGACAACGTAGAAAAGCGGATGGATTCCGTGGCTGACCTCGCCCACGCTGCCCGTTGGCTGCACGATCACCCCGACATCGACGGCGACCGGCTTGTTGTGTACGGCGGGAGCTACGGCGGCTTCATGGTGCTGTCGGCGCTGACCGCGTATCCTGATTTGTGGGCGGCCGGCATCGACGTCGTCGGTATCAGCAACTTCGTCACCTTCTTGGAGAACACCAGTGACTACCGGCGCGCTCATCGCGCGGCCGAGTACGGTAGCCTGGAGCACGACCGCGAATTCCTGGAGAGCATCGCGCCCATCAACCACGTCGACGAGATCACGGCCCCGCTGATGGTCATCCACGGCGCCAACGATCCGCGCGTGCCCCTCAGCGAAGCCGAGCAACTCGTCGAGGCCCTGGAGGAGCGCGGCGTTCCCGTCGCGTTTTTGGTTTTCGACGATGAAGGTCACGGCGTGGTGAAGCTAAAGAACAAGCGCGTTCTGTATCCGGCCATCGTCGACTTCCTGGATGAGCACCTATAGCGCCAGCAGCTCTAATTTGTATCATTTCAATATTTCGGGGCTATGTAGGTCGAAATGGTATTTCGACCCGACGATTTACCAAATCGTCCTACATGTCCCCCCATATATTGAGAAGATACTCTAATTTTGGCACGGATTCGGGTGCTGACCGGCCAAGAAGCATGCTGAGTGGGCGATAGCCGTATCGAAGTGTGCTTCTTGGCCGGCCAGCAGGTTGATACGTCCACTGCCCTTCGACAAGTTTAGGACGTCGCTCAGCATGCTGACCGCCCAATTTCGAACTGTTGCTCTAGCGCGGGAAGTTCGCGAAAACCGACAGTCGGGGCTATTATTGAAACGCAATGGTTATCTCAGGAACCTGGCAAGGCAAGCCCATCACCGTCAGCGTCAAACACAACTGCCTGACCGTCAGCGTCGAGGGCCGGCAGCGCACAGACGTCTTCAGCTACGACTACGAGGGGCGGCTCTGGACCGCGCTGCTAGACGGTATCTCCTACCGGCGCGGGCTGGACGGCCACATGGTGGCCAAGTGGCGTTCGTCAGATGGCGAGCGCCAGCGACGCCGGCTCCCGCTGGCCGAAGCCTCCCCCATCCAGGAGCGCGCCCGCCAAGCGATGGCCGAACTCTTCGCGGCTATCCAAGCGGGTGAGGTGACCCTCGCAGCGCCGCTTCCCGATCAGGGCGAAATTGGCTTCCAGCGTTCCATTGCCTACGACGGTGACCGCTCGCAGGCCGGCATTGCGCGCTACCACCAAGTCTACAAACCGGTGGGTATTCTACCGCCGGATCAGTACATGGCCGTCGTGCTTCAAGCCACCGAAGGCTGCNCCTTCAACACCTGTACCTTCTGCAACTTCTACCGCGATCGCCCGTTCCGCATCAAGGCGCCGGCCGAGTTTCGTCAGCACGCTCAGGACGTCCGCGACTTCCTGGGCGCGGGCTTGAGCCTGCGCCGCACGGTCTTCCTCGGCGACGCCAACGCGCTGGTCACACCGATGCCGAAGCTGCTGCCACTGTTCGACGTGGTGCGCGAATTCTACGACGTGGAGGCCCTGGAGGGCGTCTACGTCTTCCTCGATGGCTTCAGCGGCAAAAAGAAAACGGCCGATGACTACGCGCTGCTGGCCGATCGCGGACTGAAGCGCGTCTACATCGGCATGGAGACGGGCAACGCCGATTTGCTGAACTTCCTCAACAAACCCGGCCAGCCGGCCGACTTCGTGCGCGCGGTGCGGGCCATGAAGGCCGGCGGCGTGGCGGTGGGCGTGATCGTGCTGCTGGGAGCCGGCGGGCACCAATTCGCCAATGCCCACGTGCGCGACACCATCGACGTGATCAACGGCATGCAGCTCGACCTGGACGACATCGTGTATTTCTCGGAGCTGATCGTCAGCGAGGGGATGCAGTACGCGCGGGATGCCTACCAGGCCGAACTCAGGCCGTTAACGCCGGACGAGCGCATCGCCCAGGCCGACGCGATCGAGCGCAGCCTGGAATTCCCCAGCGGCGGGGTGCCGCACATCAGCCGCTACGACATCCGAGAATTCGTCTACTGACACGCAATGAAATATCCAATGGAGCCACAGCCGATGGCCACGCTGCGGCCGGCACCCAGCCGTGCTGATGACGGTGCATCGGCAAACGTAGCTGGCGCCAGCGACCAAGTCGAAATTGATTATTCCTGTAGGCGCAATCCAACTACGACGCCGACCAAGACGACGCCGGCGGTGAATCCGAAGACGATCTGATACGCATCGACCGGCGCCTGTACGCGCTCGAGCGCCTGCTGTAAGATCACGCCGCCCAACGCGGCGCTGAGCACGGTGCCTGTGAAGCGCAGCATGCTGTAGAGGCCGGCGGCGACGCCTATCTGCGGTTGCGGAATCTCGCCCAAGGCGGCTCGGTGCAGGGCGGCCAGCGACAAGCCGGCGCCCAAGCCGTGCGTCGCCAATCCCACGATAACGGGCCACACCCCCTCCGCTGGCAGGAAGGCAAAGTACGCCATGCTGGTAACTTGGGTACACATGCCGATGACGACGGGCCGGCGGCTGCCCCAGCGATCGGCCAGTTGGCCACCCAGCCGCATTGTCACTAGTAGCGAAGCTGATTGAATCATCAGCACGATGCCAATGGAAAAGGCTCGCAGGTCGTGAACATCGGTTAGATACAGCGGCACAAGAAATGCCGAGCCACTCAGGCTGAACATGCGCGTACTGGCACAGAAGGAGGCCTGGTTGAATGCTCGATGCGTGAAGATATCCAGGCTGACATACGGGTTTGACCGTCTCCTTTCCCACACAACGAAGCCCCCCAGTAGTAGAAGGGCCAATATCAGCAGTCGCCAGTCGCGCAAGGCCGGCACACCCGTAACAGCTTCGCTGGAAACGTAGAGGAGCACTGTCGTTACCGCGGCGCTGAGCAGCACCACACCGCTCCAGTCGAACGTATGCAAGAAATTGGAGGCGTGCCCTTCTACAGCCGGCACGTTTCTTCTCACGACCAGTAACGCAATCGCGCCGATCAGCAGCACGGGGGCAAAGACCGAACGCCAGCCGACGCCCTCAATCAGTAAGCCGCCAATCAGCGGCCCCACCATATAGGTGAGGGGACCAATGGAATTCCAGGTTCCCAGGGCTTTTCCGCGTCGACTTTCGGGGAACAACTCCGAGATCGTCGCAATAGCAAGTGGAACAATGCCGGCCGCCCCCATACCCTGAATCGTGCGCCCGACCATGAGCAGGCGGAAGTCTGTGGCCATTAGATCGACGCAGGTTCCGACCAGGAATATCCCGATACCGGTCAGGAAGAGCCGTTGTTTACCCAATCCATCGGCCAGTCGCCCGTAAAGGGGCATTAAGATTACATAAGGCAGTGTGTAGATCGTGATGACCCAAGCGACGAGATCGACTTGTGCGTTGAAGCTGGTGCGGATGGCGGGTAGGGCAACGTTGATCATTGAGGCATTTGTCAACATCATGAGGCTGGGCGCCATCAAGCTGACCAGGATCGTCCAGTCCTGGTTGGCCGTATCGGCGCTGTCGGATGTTGATTCTCGTGGTGGCTTCGTCACTTGGCCTTTCTCGGCTTGAGAGGACTTGTGAAACGACAAACCAAGTCAGCAAGTATATCATTAAAGCATGCCAGTTGAAAACCGTCACTTGCGCTCTTGCTCTTATCCACTGGTATTCTTGACTGTTCGATGTTATACTTTTTCGGCTGCCATATTTGGTGACTACTCAGGCACTTCGTGCCTACATAACGTGCCTACATAATAAGAAGAGACCGGAAAAGATGGGTGTGGGGGCGGCCGCCCCCCACACCCCCATCTTTTCCGCATTTCTCAACTGCGAGGGCGGTAGCCGGGCAGTGGCCGGGCAGTGGCCTGAGTAGTTACCATACTTGAAGAGAACCTGCAATGTTCGTAAGTGTGAGCCTGGGATCATCACGCACCAATGTGGAGAAGTACTCAAACACCTGAAATTGGAGTCAAGCTTTGAGAACGGCTACGACTAACCGCCGCAGCTCCGTGAGCTACACCACACTCGTTCGCCAGAACAGGAATTTCCGCTTCCTCTGGTTCGGCCAGATCATCAGCTTGCTCGGTGACTGGTTCAACCTGATCGCCTCGGCGTCGCTGGTCGCCCTGCTTACTCAGTCGGGGTTAGCCGTCGGCGGCCTGTTCGTCGTGCGCATGCTGGCGCAGCTCGTCGTCAGCCCGTTTGCCGGCGTCGCCGCCGACCGCTACAACCGCAAACACCTGCTCATTCTGACCGACATCGGCCGCGCTATTACCGTGCTCGGCTTCCTTCTCGTGCGCGAGACGCATCAGGTCTGGCTGCTGTACACGCTCACCGCCATCCAGCTCGGCATGAGCGGTTTCTTCTTCCCGAGTCGCAACGCGATTCTGCCCGACGTTGTGTCACGACGCGAGCTGGGGGCGGCCAATGCGTTAAGCTCGGCGACCTGGTCGGTGATGCTGGCCTTCGGTGCGGCGCTGGGCGGCATCGTGGCCGGCGAATGGGGCATCTACCCCGCCTTCGTCATCGACGCCCTCACCTTCGTGGCCTCGGCCGCCCTCATCGCCCAAGTCGTTTACGAGCGCGATCCTGCCCTCGAGTCGGCTGACAAGAGCGTTCGGGCTGCCCTTCGACAGTACATCGATGGGTTACGCTATCTGAGGGATCATCTCGACATTCTCATCATCTCGTTTCACAAGGCGGCCATATCGCTGACCATCGGAGGCGCCTTTCAGGTGATCCAGGTTGCCATCGCTGAGCGCGTTTTTGTGATCGGGCAGGGCGGCGGCACGAGTTTGGGATTGATGTACGCGGCGATGGGGGTGGGCACTGGCATTGGCCCCATTCTATCACGCCGTTTCACGGGCGACCGAGACCGGCCGTTGCGGATTGCAGTCGCCGTCGCTTACGTGACGGCCGCGCTGGGGTTGCTTATCATTTCGCCTCTCGCCAGCTTTGCTCTGGTGCTCGCGGGGACATTGCTGCGTGGATTTGGCGCCGGCACCGGTTGGGTCTTCTCCACTCAACTCCTCCTGCAACTTGTGCCCGACCGCGTGCGGGGCCGTGTGTTCTCCACGGAGTTTGCATTTTTCACACTGACCAGTGCAATCGGTTCAGCCGTAGGCGGCTGGGCCCTCGACGCGACGGATCTGGGCATTTCGGGCTTGTTGACTTGGATGGCGGTCTTAGCCTTGATCCCCAGCGCGCTGTGGACGTTGTGGCTCCTGTTCGGACCGCACGCAGAGCCGCTGCCGGAGGAGGAGGAAGAGCCCGTACCCGTTCAAGCCGGCGGCGTGCAAGCTGATTGACGAAATCGCGTATCTCTTGTACGGTTATGGCTGATGCAGGCTGACGTGTGATAGAACTGAATCGAGGGAGGAGAACGGGTATGGGTTTTCTAGATCGCTGGCTCGACAGTTTACCTGACGAGCCCGAAGAAATCGAAGACGATTGGGAGCTCGATGAAGACGAGGAACTCGAACAGCTCGCTGTCGACGTGAGTGAGCCCCGCGAGTGCATCTACAAATCCTTTGCCGACGATCCTGGTCCCTGCCTGCGTTGTGGGGAGCGGTTGGAACAGAGCGCGCAACCGTACCTCGTCGCCACCCGGCGTGGCAAGCGCATCACCGACAGCTTCATCACCGGAAGCGATTTCGGCTGGTTTTGCACAAACTGCCCCACCGTCGTGATCGATCCCGACGACGTCGATGAGATGTTGCAGCACCCAATGTCTGGCTGGGACGTGGGCGAGGAATTTACCGTGGTTGGGCTCATCGATTTGGACGCTATTCCCGAAGACAAACAGCATCTTCCGCTCGGTGATGATGACAACCCCATTCCGTTGGTGGAGTTCACCAGTATCTCCGATGCGGAAGAAGTGGGCCGACGCAGCCAGCGCCGCAAGCGAGGCAAGACCTCTTCGGATTCCGAGAAAGGCAAACGGAGGCGGCGCCGGCGCCGGCGTTAACGGCTGTAGATCAGGGGCCGGCCGGACGCCTCCCGGACATCGGCCGTACACCGGCTGGGCGACCTGGCACAAGCGTGGCTGAACGCGCGCGGACTCCAGTGCTGGGTGATCCGCCTGCCCGTGCCAGGAGAAGTCGTCCGTGAGTCCGTGAATGAATTCACGGCCTGATAACGAAAAACACGTTAAAACGTGTTACCCCCATCCCTGGAAGTCTCTAACGTGTTTTAACACGTTTCGCATTAGCAGACACCGAATTCATTCGGTGGTAAGACTTCCAACCGTCAACCCGTAACCGCCGGTATCGTCCTCGCACGGAGCGCGCCCCACTACTACATATGCACGTTGGAGGGTGTGTCACTACTACATATAGTACATTGACAGAACAGAATGCCGGCATATAATGTGGGAAATCGGTGAGTTGCGCCATCTTGGGCAGGGGTGGCTGCAGCCTCGGTAAATCGCAAAGCCCGTTCGTAGTGAGCGCGGATGCGCACATCCGTCCGGAACGCAGTGGAGTGCCGTCGTAGTGTCGCAGGACGCCGGGACGGCACTCCGGCTTCGCCTCCGTGGCTGACTACGAACCTAGATTGCGATTTGCCGAACCTGTACCAAAATAACACTCTGAGAGAGAGTTCGCTATGGCTCGGCAAGCAATACAAACAACGTTGCTTGGCCCGGCGCAAGCGCCCTGCCTCGTCATCATCCCCGCGCTCAATGAAGAGCACACCATCGCTGAGGTGGTGCAAGGCGCCCGGTCACACTTACCCTTCGCTGATATCCTCGTTATCGATGACGGCTCGCGCGACAACACGGCCGCAGAAGCGCGCAGAGCCGGCGCCATCGTGCTCCGCCTCCCCTACAACCTTGGCATCGGCGGCGCAGTCCAGACGGGATTTAAGTTCGCTCATCGCCACAGCTACGAATACGTCGCCCGCGTTGATGCCGACGGCCAACACGATCCCCGGGACTTGTCGCTCCTGCTTGGTGCTGTGCAGCATCAAGAGGCAGACGTCGCCATCGGCACGCGCTTCGAGCACGCGCTTCCCGATCGGGCTACGTCATTTCTCCGTCGTCTGGGGACTTGGGGCTTCGCCCGACTGGTCAGCTTCTTGACGGGCCAGCCGGCTTCGGACACCACATCTGGCCTGCAATGCCTCAACCGAAGCGCCGTCGAGTGCCTGGCGGCATACTATCCGCAAGACTACCCCGAAGTGGAAGGCCGCATCGTCCTGCACCGCGCTGGGTTGCGCGTGTTGGAAATGCCGGTGGTGATGCATCCGCGTAACAATGGGCGTTCGTCCATTACACCTCCACGCGCCGTCTACTACGTCGTCAAGGTCTTGTTGGCGACGCTTATGGCTATGGTTCGAGAGACACCGTACGTCGGGAGGGGCCTCGATGCCGCCTAAAGTCCAGGCTCTCGCTGTACTGTCCAGTTTAGGGCTCCTAGTCTTCATCCTGTATCTCATCCGTAAGGGCCGGCTCCGGGAGGAACATGCGCTGCTGTGGCTGATGACGGGCTTCTCGATCTTTGTCCTGTCGGCCTGGCGTGGTTCATTGACCGCCATTGCCAGAATGCTAGACATCGGCTATGCGCCGTCGCTGCTGTTTGCCGTTGGGTTCGTTTTCACCCTCCTGATCCTGCTGGCACAAACCGCTGTGATGTCGAGACTTACCAGCCACACGCGCGATCTGGCTCAAGAGCTGTCGCTGTTGGAGTGGCAGGTACAGAATCTGGAGGCGCGCCTAAGACGTCAGACCGAGGCCGGCACCTACCACGACCATGGTCCCAAGACCGACCGTTCGGAGCAAACCTCGATCCCGTCTTCCGCTCAGGCCAGGCCAGATGATTCCATACTTGACATTGTCGACCGGAAAGATGGGGCGCTAGAAGAGGAAGTGACGCAATGACATACCGCGTGTTCGTGATCGGGTTGGATGGTGCAACGTTCGATCTGATCTCTCCGTGGGTGGATGCCGGCCACCTCCCAAATTTGGCGCGGCTGATGAAGACCGGCGCCTGGGGTGAACTGCGCACCACCATCCCACCCATGACGGGGCCGGCCTGGACTTCCTTCATGACGGGGCAGAATCCAGGCAAGCACGGCATCTTCGATTGGATCGCCCGTCGGTCCGACAGCTACGCTATGGTGCCTCTTTCGGCACGCCATCGACGGGCGCGCAGTCTGTGGTCCGTTGCCGGCGAAGCTGGCCGACGCGTCCTTGCCTTCAACGTCCCGATGACCTATCCGCCGGAGCCCGTTAACGGCACGATGATTGCCGGCCTGCCGGCGCCGATGGCGCGTCCCGATATCGCCTATCCCGCCCACGCCTACGATGAGATAACCGACCTCATGGGAGACTACGTTCTGTATCCTGACCCTGGCCAAGCCTACTCCGACAACGGCATCGATGCCTTCTTAGAGCGGCTGTACCGATGCACGGATGATCGCATCCAGATCCTGGAGCACTTTCAGGCCAAGGAACCCTGGGACCTGATGATGGTCGTCTTCAGCGGGACGGACGCCATCCAGCATGCCTTGTGGAAGTACATGGACAGTTCACACCCACTGCACGACCCCGACCGATCAGCGCGATACGGTGACGCCGTGCTGAAGTTCTATTGCCACATGGATGCCTGGCTCGGTGGCGTGCTGGACAATTTGGATGATGACACCGTGCTGATGATCATGTCTGACCACGGCGCCGGCCCCTTCCACAAATTCATCCACGTCAACAACTGGCTCATCCGCGAAGGGTTCCTGAAGCTCAAGTCCACCCCTTCGGCGCAGTTCAAACACCTGCTATTTCGCCTTGGTTTTACGCCGATGCAGGCCTACAATTTGCTTATGCGCATGGGGTTGGGCGCCTTCAAGCGCGAAGTGGTGCGCGGCCACGGCCAAGGTCTGCTGAAAACGCTGTTCCTATCCTTCGCTGACGTCGATTGGCGGCGGACGCAGGCTTACTCGCTGGGAAACGTCGGTCAGATCTTCTTGAATGTNNGCGGGCGCGAGCCCCTGGGGTCCGTCGAGCCCGAGGACTACGATTCGGTACGCGAGGACATCGTGAGCCGGCTGGCAGACCTACGAGATCCCGAGACCGGCGATCGGGTGGTGGAACAGATTTTCCCGCGCGAAGAGGTGTATCACGGCGCCAATCTTGATCGCGCCCCCGACATTCTATTTCTCCCACGTAACCTGGAGTACTTCGGCTTCGGTGAATACGAATTTGGGTCGAACCGCATCATCGAGCCCGTCGTACGGGGCATCTCGGGCACGCATCGTATGAACGGCATTCTGTTAATGGCCGGCGACCCGGTGTCTGTCGATCAGGAGATTCGGGGCGCGAACATCGTGGACCTCGCGCCGACCATCCTGCACCTAATGGGTATCGCCGTCCCCCGGGAGATGGACGGCCAGGTGTTGAGCCAAGCGTTGAACGGGGACATTCACCCCATCGCGGCACAGCCGGCGGTGCGCGAGAGGCCACCGGATGGCCCTCCTCCTGCCGGCGGCGATGGCTTCAACTCGGACGAGGAGATGGCGGTGCTAGAACGCCTGCGCAATCTCGGATATGTCGGCTAGACACGCGCACCCAGGTGGGCCAGACGGCAACTCGTCCTACGAGGCGGGCTCTCGAGACGGCCGGCCCAGCGTGATTAACGGGTTGAGCGTCGACCTCGAGGACTGGTACCAGGGGCTGACCAGCACCAATCGCCAGTTTGACCGGTGGCAGGATCTCGAGGACCGCGTCGTTCCCGCCACACAGCGGCTGCTGGCCCTGTTGCAGGCACACGGCGTGCGGGCCACGTTCTTCGTCTTGGGCTTCGTGGCACGGATGCACCCCGATCTGATAGAGCGGATTGCGGCTGATGGCCATGAAATCGCGTTGCACGGATACGGCCACCGGCGCGTGGACCGATTGACGCCGGCCAGCTTTCGGCAAGAGTTGGAGGAAGGACTGGCGTCCCTGGTGGGCATCGTGGACGACATGCCCACCGGGCATCGAGCGCCCTATTTCTCCATCAACCGCCGGTCACTGTGGGCTCTGGACACGTTAGCTGAGTTTGGATTCACGTACGATGCCAGCCTCTTTCCAACGCGCAACATGCTGTACGGATTTCCAGGTGCGCCCCGGCTACCCGTACGTCTGTTACCCATGGAACTCGTGGAGTTCCCAGCCTCGACGGTCCGGTTGGGGCCCCTCACCTTGCCGATCGCCGGCGGTTTCTATGTGCGGGCGACGCCGGCCCGGTGGATCGCGTGGAGTATCCGCCGCCTGAACGGCCAGGGCCAGCCGGCCATTCTGTACCTGCACCCGTGGGAGCTCGATCCAGACCATCCAATGCCGGCCTGCGTCACCGTTCGCGAACGAATTACGCACTACACCGGCCTGGACACGGTAGAGACGAAGTGGCGCCATCTGTTGGAGAGTTTCGAGTTCGCACCGCTGGGTACGCTCGTCGACGCCGTCACCAGAACCGCGGTGCTCAGTGAACAACGAACGTCATTGAGTGTGGGTACCCTACGATGATGCCCAGACCTCTAGTCTCGGTAAATCGCAATCTAGGTTCGTAGTCAGCCACGGAGGCGAAGCCGGAGTGGCGTCCTGGCGTCCTGCGGTATCACGACGGCACTCCACTGCGTTCCGGACGGATGTGCGCATCCGCGCTCACTACGAACGGGCTTTGCGATCTACCGAGGCTACTGCTGCCCGGCATTATACATGGGCTTCAATGTACCGTCAAATATTTGTAAGCGTTCAGCTACCCTTGCGAAGGTTAGGAAGAACCTTGGCAAGAGGCCGATTTTCGACTGGTGAGGGGCACCTCAACCCGAAAGCGATTGGCAAACCTTCGCAAGGGTCCCCACTACCTGAGCAGTTACTATTTTTCGTGCTCTCAAGTTTGGCACGTCATCACGCGACCCCTATAATTGTCGTACTTGCTACACTTGATAGAATCAGCAACCCGTTCGCGATAAGGATATGCCGGTAAGAGGGAGAAAAAGTATGCCACTTTTTATACGAGAAGAAGATGTCGAAGAGCTCTTGACGATGGACCGTACGCTCGCTGTAGTCGAGGAGGCGTTCCGGCTGCACGGCCTGGGTGAGGCCGATAACCAACCCAGGCAGCGGCCCCGCCTGGCACGCAGCATGGTGCAAGTGATGCCGGCCGCTGTACCAGGCATGGGGCTAGGACTCAAAGCCTACAGCGTGGGAACAAAAGGAGTCCGGTTCATCGTTCTGCTTTGGAATGAAGAAACGGGCGATCTGGAAGCCGTGATCGAGGCCAACAAGCTGGGCCAGATGCGCACCGGCGCCGCCAGCGGCGTTGCCACGAAGTACCTGGCGCGCGAAGATGCGGCCACAGTGGGCGTGTTTGGCGCCGGCTGGCAGGCCGGCAGCCAGCTCGAAGCCGTCTGCGCCGTCCGCCCCATCGAGCAGGTGTGGGTGTACGGCCGAACGCCGGCCAACCGCGAGCAGTTCGCGGCTGAGATGTCGGCGGCGCTGGGCGTGTCCATCGATCCGGTGGCAGAGCCCCAGGACGTCGTTGCTGAGGCAGACATCGTGGTAACGATCACCAACGCGTCGGAGCCGCTATTCGATGGCAGTTGGCTGCGGCCTGGCACACATGTCAACGCCGCCGGCTCGAATCGGGCCAATGCGAGAGAAATCGACTCGGAAACAGTGCGGCGGGCGGACACGATCACCATCGACGATTGGGCGCAGGGCCACATCGAGGCCGGCGATCTCATCAAGCCAATCGAGGGCGGCGTGATTACGTGGGATGACGTGATCGAGTTGGGCCAGGTGGTGGCCGGCGAGGTGCCAGGCCGTCAGGAGGGCGCTGCCATCACCGTCTTCGAATCCCTGGGCATCGCCATTGAAGACGTGGCCGTGGCGCGGCGCGTGTACGAGAAGGCGCTGGAGGCTGGCGCCGGCGAGCGGTTACCGAATACGATTCTCGGTTGAAGCCCGACGGATCAGTGGGCCTCCGCCCCACGAGTTTCTGGATCGCGCCAACTCAGCGTCCGACTTGGGGACGCTGAGGACCTAGACTGTGATAAGAGCTGCGACCATAGAGACTCTGTTCTTGTCAGGATGGGAGGGCCGGAGTACAATCTCGCTGTCGAGGATAGCGACTCGTGTGCAAGAGGTACGAATACAGGGAGATATCACGTGGAAGTGAAGATAACGCCCGAAAAGGCTGATTTCAACATGCTGGCTGACATGTTGGTCGATTACGAAGAGAAGTACGGTTACTCTACCATTGAGTTCTACCGCCGATATCGAAACGGTGAGCTCGGCGATGACGATGATCTGATGATGTGGGCCGGCATCTATCACCTATATTTGATCTCCCATCCCGTGCGCGAGTTTATGCGGGAAGAGGCTGCTGCGTGACGATCCATGACTATTTTGGAATAGGACACGTCACTATGCATCGTACCAAGATTGTCTGCACGATTGGCCCGGCTTCGAGCTCGCCTGAGACCTTGTGGGCCATGATCGAGGCCGGCATGCACGTGGCGCGGCTGAATTTCTCCCATGGCACACACCAGAGCCATGCGCAAGTGATCGGCCGGCTGCGGGACGTCAGTCGGGAGATGGGCCGGCCCGTCGCCATCATGCAGGACTTGCAGGGGCCGCGCGTCCGCGTCGGCGAGATTGCCGATGGGGAAGTTACGCTCGAAACGGGACAGGCCTTCACCTTCACGGCGCGCGACGTGATCGGTGATGGTGAGGGCGCCTCGGTCAGCTACGCCGGCCTGCCGAACGACCTCACACCCGGCGATCGCCTGTTCATCGACGACGGCGACCTCACCTTCGAGGTGACATCTACCGACGGATCGGACATTCGGTGTCGTGTCGTCAGGGGAGGGCAACTCCAGACCCACAAAGGACTCAATCTACCCGGCATCGACTTGAGCATCCCCGTCATCACCGACAAGGACCGCGACGATCTCCGCTTCGGCGTGGGGCAGGGGGTCGATCTGGTAGCTATGTCCTTCGTCAGCCGCGCCGCCGACGTGCAGCAATTGAAGGCGTTGCTGCGCGAATTCGGTGCCGAGGACACGCCCATCGTTGCTAAGATCGAGCGGCGCAAAGCGCTGGAGAACCTGCGCGAGGTTGTGGACGAAGTTTACGCCGTGATGGTGGCGCGGGGCGATCTGGCGCTAGAGGTTTCCATGAAAGAGGTGCCGGTGGCGCAGAAGAAAATTATCAACGTCTGCCGGCGCGCCGGCGTGCCAGTGATCACTGCCACCCAGATGCTGGAATCGATGACCGAACACCCGGAGCCTACCCGCGCCGAAGCCACCGACGTGGCCAACGCCGTCTTCGATGGCACCGATGCTGTGATGCTATCCGGCGAGACGGCTGTGGGCCGGTACCCGGTCGCAGCCGTCGCAGCAATGACTGAGATCACAGAGCGTGCGGAGGGCGCGGTCCGCAGTGGCGAGGTGGCTGGCTGGGAATCTCTCCAGGCCGTACACGGTGACATCGACGACACCATTGCGGCCCTGGCCTGCCAGGCGGCCCACAATGTGGACGCCAGGGCTGTCCTCGCCTTCACTCGCTCTGGCAGCACAGCGCTACGTTTGGCCCGACAGCGCGTCTGGGCGCCCATCGTGGCCGTCACGCCGTACGAGCACGTGGCGCGCCGGCTGTTGTTGGCCTGGGGCGTCAAACCGGTCGTGTGTGAGCCGGCCGAGACCCGCGACGAGTTGGTTCACAAGGCCGTTGCGGCTGCGCGCGCAGCCGGCTTGATTGCGGATGGCGATACGGTGG
>JAANWY010000081.1 GCA_018263655.1 Anaerolineales bacterium
CAATCTTAGCACAAAGACCGAGATACTGCTTGCGGATGACCACGCTGTGGTGCGGTCTGGGCTGCGTATGCTACTTGAGTCCCAGGAAGGGATTGAGATCGTAGGGGAAGCCGAAAGCGGCAAAGAAGCGCTGGACAAGGTCAAATCGCTCCGGCCGGATATCGTCCTGATGGACATTGCTATGCCCGATATGACTGGCATTGAGGCCACGCGACGCATCAAGGAGAAGTACTCGGACATTGTTGTCCTGGCACTCACCATGCACGAGGATGATCAGTACTTCTTCGAGATGCTCAATGCCGGCGCCTCAGGCTACGTGCCCAAGCGCGCGGCCCCCGACGAACTGTTGACCGCCATTCGCACCGTCAGCCGAGGTGAGGTATTCCTGTATCCGTCACTGGCGACCCGCTTGGTTAAGGATTATCTGCAGCGCGTAGAGGAAGGCGATCAGCCGGTGGTCTACGATGACCTGACACCCCGCGAGCGGGAAGTCCTCATCCTCATCGCCGAAGGATTGACCAACCCCGAAATCGGTGAGAAACTGGTGATCAGCCCGAAGACGGTCGACAGTCACCGCGAGAACATCATGCGCAAATTGAACATGCACAGCCGCATTGACTTAGTCAAGTATGCGATTAAGAAGGGCCTCATCGAGCTTGACGAGTAGGACCCCATCGGCCTTCGCTCACGGCCGTGGCGGGTAGACCCCAGACGCTGGTCATACTCTACGCCAAGGGAGTGGACGCGATTGAGAACACCAAAGATGCGTCAAGCTCGGGTCGAAGGCTCCGTCCACCGCCTTGTGGATGATGTACTCAGCATCCATTTTGGTGTATAATTGCCCTGTGGCTATTCGCTCACCCGGTTGTCGACGCCGGCGCAAGAGCTGCCCCGACATCACATGGCTAAGGGACTTCCAGGGAAATAAACCTCCCAAAAATGGCCTATTTCCCTCAGAAATCCTTGGGTCTTTGGCCGGTTTTAAATTCTGGAATCCCCTGAATAGGAGGGTTGATGGACCAACTTGGAGAGATTTTCCAGCGACGCACGACCTCGGGAGAGCCGTTGACGATTGGTGATGTGACCATCACGCCTCAGTCGCGAGTGCTTGTCATTCGCTGGCCCTACGGGGGCTTCGTGTGGAATCGCCCCGTCTCGGTACTAGTTGAACGTGATGGTCACACCGAGCAAGTACCCATCGTTGACCTCACCCGAGCGGCTCAACTGCGTCTATTGGGTTTCGGTTTGGTGCTGTCCATTGCCATCATTGTGTTATCAGCTCTATCAAGGAGGGATCAACATGGCTGAACTGTTCGACAATGTTGTGACGACAGCAGTGCAGAATCAGGAGCAGGCCGCGGAAGTGATGAACAAATTGCTCTCCGTAGCTCACGCAGACTCGGTCTTTGCTGAACCTGTCGCGGCCGGCGACTACACTATCATCACGGCGTCTGAGGTCTCAGTTGGAGCCGGCTTCGGCTTCGGCCTAGGTGGCGGGAGTGGCTCCGAACCAGCCACAGGTGATGGCGCGCCGGGGGAAGGCAGCGGCGTCGGTGGTGGTGGCGGTGGTGGTGGTGCATCCATGGGCCGGCCGGTGGCAGTGATCAGCGTTGGGCCAGACGGCGTGCAGGTGGAGCCTGTGGTAGACCCGACCAAGATTGCTTTGGCCTTTCTCACGATGCTGGGCAGCATCTTCGTCATGGGGCGCAAGATCCGTCAGGCTGCTAAGAGCTGAGGGAGCACTGTTATCTCCACCTCGTCACAATCGGGTTCCTTCGTGGGGCGGCGAGAGGGAGTGCACACACATCCAGCGGTTCACTAAGAATCGAACACGTTCAATTTAGGGGGCGTGAGGGGCCTATGCCGTACAAAGTAACTGGCAAGATATTGGAGGTCGAGTGCGGCTGGGGGGTATCAAACGTTGTCGTCGAGGTGTGGGACAAGGACGACGTAGGCAAGGATGACCGGCTCGGTTCAACCGTTACGCTGCCTGACGGCACGTTCGCCATTCTGTTCCGCGAAGGAGATTTCCAGGAAGGGTTCTTCGACCGCAAGCCGGATCTGTACCTGTTGGCGAAGAAGCCAGATGGGATGCTGCTGCATACCACCGAGGCAGAGACGCGCTTCGAGTCGGGCCGGCACGAGAGCTTCGTCTTCCAGATCCCACACCAGGTACTGGGCGAGATGGCGCCGAGGAGGGAACCTCAACGCCAGGGCACGGGCCAATCTGCCGACGTGTTGAGTATCCAGGATGAAGAGTTCGTCGAGCACGCTATTGGCGAGGAACGCAGCGCACGCACGCGCGCCATTCTCATCGCGACTGCCATCACCCTCATTGCTTCGGCTGTGCTGGGGTGGTGGTTCCTGGAGTCGAGCGAGTCACGCGCGGCTAACCGCATCTTCGATAAGTGGGGGCGGGCCGTCGTCCACATCCAGGCGCCTGATGAAACGGGCTCCGGCGTCATCTTCGACAAGAAAGGCCACATCCTCACCAACTACCACGTCGTTGACGCCGGCAGCCCCCTGCAGGTGCGCTTGGGGGATGGACGCACGGTCGAGGCGCAAGTGGTGGGCTTCGATTTGAACAACGACTTGGCCGTGATAGAGGTTGAGGCTACCGAAAACGACCTCATCGTCGCGCCTCGCGGGGATTCGAACAAAGTCAAGGTGGGTGACTTGTCTATCGCCATCGGCAACCCGCTCCGCCTGGAGCGCAGCCTGACGGTTGGCCACGTGAGTGCCGTCAACCGTGTCCTCGCGACGTCGGATCCGTTCGGGGCCGTCATCGACGGTGTTGTCCAGACCGATGCTGCCATCAATCCTGGAAGCAGTGGTGGCCCCCTGTTCAACGCCAGGGGCAAGGTAATTGGAATCAACACGCAGATCATCACCCTGGACCGCAGCTTCGCCGGCATCGGCATGGCGATCCCCATCAACCTGGCCGAGGAGATCGCCGAAGAGCTGATCGCCAACGGCGTCGTCACTCGGCCATTTCTCGGGGTGAAGGCACTGGTCCTGGGCGGTGATCAAGGGCTGCAGGTTGAATTCGTTGCGGGCCGCTCTGCTGCCGCGGAGGCCGGCATTAGGGTGGGGGACGTTATCCTGGCCGCGAATCAGCAGGCCGTCGGCACTGCGGCCGATCTGCACCGTCTGGTTGAGAAGCACGTTGCCGGCGATGATATCAGTCTCGACATTCAGCGTGGGAGTGAGCGCATTTCTACAACGGCCGTTCTGAAGGCGCGGCCGGCGCCTGACGAGGTCACCCGAATTGTCGAAGTCCAGCTGGCAGATGGCGCCAACGACCTCAACAAGGAGTGGGTTGAGATCGAAAATCAGGGCTTCAGAACGGTATACCTTCAGGGCTACACGCTCAGCAACGGTAACGGCGAGGCGTTCACATTCCCAGACGTGGCGTTGTCGCCACTCCGGCGCGTGAGGGTATACACGGGCGCCGGCGCCGATGACGAAGACGCACTCTACTGGAATGCATCAGCTCCTGTCTGGAGTGAAGCGGACGAAGCCGTACTTCTGGACGCGAGCGGCAATCAAGTTGATGAACTTGGATATTGAATGCTCCTCAACAACGCAGCTTCGGGTGTGTTGCCCGCGATGGGGCCTTCGGTCTGACCTCAGGTCGAAGGCTTCTACATTTTCCGTGGTGCTGGACAAAATACCCCTGCAAGTGCTACAATTTGCGACGGAGTCGTCATATCAGTATTAGTGACTACTCAGGCACTGCGTGCCTACACAAGAAGAGGTCTCAACTGCGAGGACGGTAGCCGGGCAATGGCCTGAGCAGTTACAAAAGAATCGCGCACCAAGGTCAGATAATGCAACTGTAGGAGGACAAGGTTCATGAGGGACGTTACGCTGGATGTGCCGGCAAGCTATCACCCGATACGGGAGTTGCACACTCACGTGGCTAGTTCAGATCGATCGATTGGAAATTGCGAGTGGTTCAGGCCTGTCAAGTTTGCATTGGCACCCCGAGATGATGTTCAACTTGATGCCGCCCAACGCGAACTCCTGGAACGATTGACTGGCGCCTTCGAAGCCGGCGGTCACATAGTTCAATCAGAGCCGAAACAAGACTCCGAGCTGATTCTGGCGTTTCACACCATCCCGATGGGCGATGCACCACTCCGCGCCAGAATCGAAGAAGTGGCGCCGCTTGTTGTAGTGCAGGTGCGGGACCGCTACGATCTTGAAGGGCTTCACCCGAACCTGGTAGTGGCTGTGACGGTCACCGAAGACCTTCGCGAGTTCCCGCACGTCGAGGTCGAGGATCTAGCGCGAACAGCAATGGCCCGGATTGGCGCCTTCAAGATGCTCTTCATCAAGGCCGATGCCGTGTCAGGTGAACGGCAATACTACGTTCTTACGACGATCGAGGGGGGGCATCCGGCAATCTCGCGGTCTGCACCAGATTGCTTCGACGAACTGCGCGACCGACTTGTCACCCACGCCTGTGCCAACGAAGCCGGCGGCTACGAATCGGTCAAACACGCCATCTCGCAGAGCGATTGGACTAACTGCCACACCGTGGACTACATCACCGGAGCCGGCCGGCGGCTGGGGGAACTAGGACACCTGGACCCGCCCGTCGATGTAGCGCAGTGGGCTAGCGCAGAACGTGCTCAGTTGGTCAGATTCCTCCTGGGGTGGCAGCGACAGGCGGCCGGCGCCATGATCGCCTTCGCGCCGGACCTGCAAGCGCCGGAGGAATATCGCTCGGAGGCATTCACCGGTACACCCATCGTGACCTGCACAGGCCGAGAGGATGTCGACAAGACGAACATGCAGCGCGATGAAGTCATCGCCGTGTCGCTGCGCGACGATGTCCTGTATGCCTTTGGTATCGAGGGGCAGCGGATCAAGGGTCCTTCAATCGAGGGGGATGAACTGGTCGGCGGCATGATGGCTTCGCAGCCGGTGCGCTTGTCCGCACACGCCGAAGGCTACGTTCTTGACCCCGATGGCGACATCGTTGTGCCGCGCATCTGGGCCATCGTGCACACTCATCGCGGTGTGGAGGAGATACGACCGCTGCGGGTCAACGGGCGTGAAGTCAACGTCGTCGAGCATATCGGGCCCAACGTGGACGAGTTCCCCTACGCAGTGGGATGCGGCAAGGACATGATGTTCGATATCAGCCGCGACGGTATGGCCCGATCATTGGGAGCAACGGATGCCGAATCGCCGGCGCTGGTCGGCATGTTTGACGTGGCGAACCACGGTACCAACTTCTTCTTGTACGTTGCGCCGCGCCCTGGCACGAACGTGATCCCACGCAATCCGTTTGAGAATTTCCTCAAGCTGGTTGATCCAGGTGAGTACGGCGCCATCAAACTAACCGACGAAGTGCCTCAGTTCTAGCCGGCAAGCTCCTGAATGTTCTGTCATAGAATCAGCGAGGGTGACTACCTTGACAATGTTGAATTGCCTGGCGTGTTGGGCGAAGGTCTCCCGACCGAGCCCGATTCGCCTTGGTCAGGAGACCTTCGGCGATCAAAAGGCTGTTTCTGAACCAAATTTAACATTGTCAAGCTACTCAGGCACTTCGTACCTACACGAGAAGAGACCGGAAAAGATGGGGGTGTGGGGGGCGGCCGCCCCCCACACCCCCATCTTTTCCGCATTTCTCAACTACAAAGGCAGAAAAGTCGCGAGAACGTTGCGACGGATCTGGCGATCCTGCCGCAACGAAATTGTGTGTTGCGACGGATTTGGCGATCTTGCCGCAACGGTATGAGATAAGGAGAAGCTATGAACCGCGTCTGGTTAGACAGCCCAATCCATGAGGACGCCCTCGCTCGCCTACGTGAAGCGGTCGAGGTTGTTGGCCCATTTCGGGACGCAACGGCGGACCCCCGAGCGGATCTGGCCGGCGCTCATGGACTCATCGTCTCTTCGATGCCAGAGATCAACGGGGAATTCATGGACGCCGCCGGCCCACAGCTCCGCGTCGTCGCCCGACCCGGTATCGGTATCGACAACATCGACGTGGGCGCGGCAACGGCGCGCCGCGTGGCCGTGGTTCACACACCCGATGCCCCGACGGAACCGACGGCCGAGCACGCCGTGGCGCTTCTGCTGGCACTGGCTAAGCGCGTGCGCGAAGTCGACGCGGGTCTGCGCACGCGCGGGTGGGACAGCCGCGGCCCTCTGGTTGGCACCGAGGTCGCTGGCAAGACCCTGGGCTTGGTCGGGCTGGGACGCATTGGCGGCCGTGTGGCTCAGATTGCGCAAGCACTAGGTATGCACGTGCTAGTCTATGATCCTTACATCAGTGAGGGACGGGCGGTGACGCTGGGGGTCCGACTCGTCGAGTCTTTCGAGGAGTTATTGGCCGCGGCCGATTTCGTCTCCTTGCATACGCCGCTGACGCCGAAGACTCGGGGGCTCATTGATGCCAAGGCCCTGGCGCAGATGAGGCCCACGGCTTACCTCATCAACTGTGCACGCGGGCCGGTCGTCGATGAGGCGGCGCTGTTTCAGGCGCTGCACGACGGGGTCATTGCCGGCGCCGGCCTGGACGTCTTCACCCAAGAGCCGGCTGACGCCCATAATCCGCTGTTCGGTCTACCGAACGTCATTGTCACACCCCACGTCGCATCCTACACCCACGCTGGATTGCGGAGAATGGGTATGGGCGCGGTCGAGCAGGTACTACAGGTTCTGCAAGGCGAACGGCCACGCCATTTGGTGAACCCGAAAGCTTTAGAAAAGATACTCAATGCGTGACAATTTGGTAAAACAGGCACTTCAGCGAGGAGAGGTCGTCATTGGTACAATGGCGACGGAGATGCGATCGCCGGCGATCGGGCTTCTGTTCGCCAATGCCGGCTTCGATTTCTTCTTCATCGATATGGAGCATGGCTCTTATGATATAATCACCGTCGCTGACCTCGTCAAAGTCGCTCGGCTGGCCGGCATCTGCCCCATCGTGCGTGTGCCGGACCCGGCGTATCACTTGATGTCGCGTCCGCTGGATGCCGGCGCGCAGGGGCTCATGATCCCGCGCGTCGAGACGCGCGAGGTGGTCGAACATATCGTTCGCTGTGTGAAATATCCTCCGAACGGTGTGCGGGGCTGCTCCATTTCGAAAGGGCACAACGAGTACACGGGGGCGCCACTGGCGGAGTTCACGCAGCACGCCAACGAAAATGTGCTGGTCGTGCTGCAGATCGAGCGCCGGCGGGCGGTTGAGGACATCGATGAGTTGCTATCAGTCCCCGGCGTCGATGTCGCACTGATCGGCCCGAACGATCTGGCTGCGTCGCTGGGCACGATGGACACGCAGCACCCCGAGACCGAGGCGGCGATCCAGACGGTAGTTGATGGGGCCAAGCGACACGGCGTGGCGGCCGGCATCCACACCCGCGACGTCGAGGTGCTCCGCATGTGGCAGGAACGTGGTATGCGTATGCTGACTTGCTCCACCGACACCGACTTCATTGTGCAAGGGGCACGCACAGCGGTGAAGTCACTGCGACGGTAGACGATTGCTTCCATAACAGTCAGCAGTGTGTTCGCCTACTACAAAAACAAGAATGGGGACAAGTCAGTACCTGTCCCCATTCCAGCCAATTTGGCTCTGTGTCAGGCTACACTTCTTCGAAGTCGGCCTCCCACTCGACGTTGATGCCGCGCGTCACGCTCTGAGCGGCCGGGCAGGCTTTCTTATGAACGCCCAGCGCCCGGCCCACTTCCTCGCGTTTATCGGCCGGCACCTGTAGATGATACTTCACCCGAATGTCGGTGATGACCATCACGCCGTCGATCTCGCGGATGTCGCCCTCGACGTCGGAGTAGAGCTCGCCTGGCTCGTACGTGATCCCGCGCGCTGCCAGCGCGCCAGCAAGTGTGCCAGTCAGTCAACCCCCTACCGAGGCAACCAGATAGTCCAGCGTAGCCGGGATATCCTCCTCGGGCTCCAGCCCGTAGAACTCCTTGATGCCACCGTGGACGCCGAAGTAGACGGGGTCGTCGAAGCCCTCGATGTAGGCTCGACGCTTGGGTCGTTTGTCCTGATAAATCCGGATCTTGGACGTGTGAACGAGTTGGCTCATACGATGTCCTCTCCTTCCTTCGTCACATTTGTTCCACATCAATGAGTATAGCACATCGTCGCCGGCCGGCATGTGGGCTGCGCTACGGTAGGTCGGATTTGCTATCCGACACCTCAACAGAGCAGCGGCGGTTAGCAAAACCGCCCTACTTACTCGTCGAGCAGCTCCGTCCGCGCGTTGAACTCCTCGATTAGTGCGTCAATTTCTTCGACCTGCCGGTGGGTGCTGCTCCAGTAGTCGCGGTCGTACCACTGGGCCTGGATCTCGTCGTAGGTCTTGCCCTGCTGCTCGACCCAGGTGAAATACTTCAGGTTGTGGATGCGCTTCTGATCCCAATAGCCGAGCTCCTCCACATAGTCCACCGTGCAGCCCAGCAGGTAGCGGTGGTAGTCGGCCGCCGCGTCGGTCTCGGTGTATTCGCCATATTGCTCGCGTAGCTCCTGGACGCGACTCTGGTATAACTCCATCGAGTCCGTGAAAACGGTGAGCACGATGTCGTTCTCCTCCAGTTCGTACCACTTGGCGAACTTGATCGACGACAGGACGTTGGCGATGCTGGATATGCCGAGCAGATCGAGTTGCTCGACCGTGGCCTCGGGCATGCCTTGCTCGACGAGGTAGGCGTGGCCGGCCGGCTCGTTGAACAGCCGCACCAGGCTCATGCACGCCTCATCGTCGATACTCATCACCATGTCGGTATTTTTGATATTGTGGATCCAGGGCACGTGCTTGTCGCCGATGCCCTCGATGCGGTGCCCGCCGAAGCCGTTCAAGAGCAACGTGGGGCATTGGAGCGCCTCGCTGGCGGCCACTTTGCTGGTGGGGAAGATCTCCTTCAGGTAGTCGCCGCAGCCGATGGTGCCGGCGGACCCCGTCGTCAACACCACGCCTCGATATTCATCTCGAGGACCCATCTCCCGCTCAAGGACTTCCTCCATCGCGTGGCCAGTAACCTCGTAGTGCCAGAGGTGGTTGCCAAACTCATCAAATTGGTTGAAGATGACGATGTCGTCGCCGCGCGTCTCCATCAGCTCCCAGCACTTGTCAAAGATTTCTTTGACATTACTCTCGCCACCAGGAGTGGTGATGACTTCGCCGGAGACCTTGGAGAGCCACTCGAAGCGCTCGCGGCTCATTTCCTCCGGCAGAATGGCGATGGACTGACACGCCAGCAACGCCGAGTCGTAGGCGCCGCCACGGCAGTAGTTGCCGGTGGAGGGCCAGACCGCCATCTGTCGGGTCGGATCGAACTGGCCGGTGGCGAGTCGAGGTACCAGGCAGCCGAAGGCCGCACCGACCTTGTGGGCGCCGGTAGGGAACCACTTGCCAACTAGGGCGATGATGCGTGCGTCAACGCCCGTGAGTTCTTTAGGCAATTCCAGGTAGTTGACGCCGTTGAATCCACCACCCGTCGCCATCGGCTCATTCTTCCAGGTGATGCGAAACAGGTTGAGCGGGTCGACATCCCACAAGTCAACATCCTGCAACTTGGATTTGATGCTGTCCGGGATTAGTTCCGGATTCTTCTGCTGTGCGAAGGTGGGAACGATGATGTTGCGTTCTCGCGCGCGTTGTGTGGTGCGCGACAATGCTTCTCGGTGAATCGTCAAATCGATCATCTTGGTATCTCCATTGCGGAATCTCCTTTTTGAACTTGAAAGCGCGTTGCTTGCGACCGTGGTATCCATATGGCAAAACTCGAAAAACTCATGATCACTCATCTTCTGCAAGATCGGTCCGAAGTGCAAAATGAGCGGTTGGGGCTTGGTTAAGGTTTGCTCTGGGCTCATTGGTTTCCCACCCTTGACGGTCTCATTTAGCCGATTATGCTTAATTCGTTGACCAGCATCCTGAGTAAGCTGTAGCGAAGCGAAAGCTGTAGCGAAGGGTGCGGGGTTGCCTCGAGGCGTTGCTTGAGCCGCACCCTTCGATACGATCTCCACTTCGTTTCGACCTACTCAGGATGCTAACCGACAATTAAGCATAATCGGTTCATTTACTCTGTGAGCCAGTACAGTTCGGCGGAAATCCTTCACCAGTCAGTTAAATCAAGACAGCATCCTGAGTAGCGAAGCGTATCGAAGGGTGCGGCTCGAATCTAAGTGCCGTGCTACTCTGAAGCCGCACCCTTCGATACGGTCTCCACTACGTTCCGGCCTACTCAGGATGCTGACCGTGATCTCGATAACTGGGGACTCATTTATGCCAACGTGTACTAGGTTAGTAAGCGTTCAGCTACCCTTGCGAAGGTTAGGAGCAGCCGTGGCAGCGCCCAGGCAAGAGACCGATTTTCGACTGGCGAGGGGCACCTCGACCCGAGTGCGAGTGGCAAACCTTCGCAAGGGTTCCCACCACCTGAACGGTTATCTAGGTTGTTCACTTCCCCAAGAACGAAAGTATGCTTGCTTGAAGGACTGTTGCTCACCTATCAGTTAGCCTATTGTGTCTTGATCGGTCGTTTCACTCCTCTACCGACAGTCCAATTATACGTTACATCGTAGCCCAATAGCAATCCACAAAGCCTACATGTCTTCTTCTCTGACAAGGCGGAGAGATACTTTCGCGTTCATTGACGTTTGTTGGGCTGATCCGTCAGTACTTCCCGTTCGATCTCTTCGATATGGTGGCTGCTTCCAGCTTCGCCTTCACATACTCATCCCGCTTGCCCATCACCTTCGCGTACCGCCGCCGAGCCGTGCGCTTGTCTTGGCACTGGAAGATGCGGTAGATGTGGTTTTTCAATGTCTCGGCCTCGGGGTAGTCCGCGGCGTAGTTGGCCCCGTACACATCCTTGAGGTGTACAGTAACCTGACATTTGAGAAAACTCGATCTCGTTAGATTCATTACAAAGAGGTTGGCGGCGTCTGACAAGCCATGAGTTGGAATAGCGCAAGAGTTATGGAAAGTAAAC
>JAANWY010000082.1 GCA_018263655.1 Anaerolineales bacterium
CAATCCAGCCCCACTCCACTATTGTGCTAGACTTGCGGCCAGACGAAGACGACATCCTGATGGGGATGAAGTCCAAGTGGCGGTACGGAGCATCTCCCATCCGGTTTCGGACTTGAATTGACCCCAGGGGGAAGACTGAAGCAGGTGTCCCCAGGGGGAGCGGGCAGCGAAGGTGTCCCAGTCAGTACTCTCTGCGTTGGTTGACAAATGAAAATGCATTATGTACAATCTCGATTAGTGGCACGGGCTGGCCCAAATTATAATCAGAAGGTCTGGTGTCAAGCAAATGACTCTTTCTTTTTCGTTTGAAGTATGATATAATAGCGGGGAATTGGACACGAGCACCGGAGCCTTGGTGCTGCGTGCAAACGTATCAGAGCTTAGAAAAAAGTCGATCGGAATCCTCTCATCGATCCACAGCATAGACATTAAGGAGGATTCTGTTTTTTTGAAGCTCTGTTTTCTGAAAATGTAAGTGTCACGAGACGAGTGTCAGTGGGAGGAGATCATTGCTCCGCGACTACGCATTTATCCTCATCTTTAGTGCCATAGCCCTCTCGGTACCCATCTTGGGGCTGTCCATTGCGTGGCTTCTGCGGCCTAAGAAGCCAGGAAAGATCAAGAACGCCACCTACGAATGTGGTCTCGAAACCTTTGGGGAAACGTGGGTACAGTTCAAGGTTCAGTACTATATTTACGCCTTGATCTTCGTCATCTTCGACATCGAGACCGTTTTTTTGTATCCCTGGGCGGTGGCCTATAATAAGCTAGGACTATTCGCGCTGGTCGAGATGTTTATATTCATCGCGATTCTAGTGGTCGGCTTGTTGTACGCGTGGCGCACCGATGCCCTGGAGTGGGTCTAGGAGCAATACCCGTGAACGAATCCCGGTTACCCTCCCGCAGGTTACGGCATAGCCTGTGTTGGAATGTCAAACTGCTTCGAGAAGTAGCATTTGCAGGCCAAAAACCGTTCGAACCTGCGGGAGGGTGAGCCGCTCTACCGTTCATTCACGGGTATTGGGTCTAGGAGGGGGCCGGTCTATTCTTGTACAGGCACGCAGTACCTGAGTAGTCATTTCATGGGATTGACCTGTGTTAAGCATGCTTCTCCACAAGAGGTAGTATATGCAATTTCTAGATAATCTTTTCCTCAACATTAGTCAGGTGATTCGCAATCTAGTGGGCGGTTTCCTGCCCGACTGGGGTGTTGAGGTGGTAATGATGACCGTTGCGGCCGCCGTGTTGGTCGTGATCGCTGTGGTCACGATGATGTTCTTGACTTGGATGGAGCGCAAGGTGGTGGGGCGTATCCAGGACAGGCTGGGGCCTAACCGTGTTGGCCCTTTTGGTCTGATGCAGCCTATCGCCGATATGGTCAAGATGTTCATCAAAGAGGATATCACACCTCGGGAGGCCAACCGGTGGGTGTACAACCTCGGTCCGATTGTCGTGGTCCCGCCGGCCATCCTCGCCCTGGCCGTCATCCCCTTTGGCCGGGGGCTGAGCGGCGCTGACCTCAGCATCGGATGGCTGTATCTGGCCGCCGTCGCGTCCACGAGTGTGATTGGTATCTTCATGGCCGGCTGGGGCTCGCGCAACAAGTACGCTTTGTTGGGGGCGATGCGTGCTGCGGCTCAGATTGTCAGCTACGAGATTCCACAGGTGCTGTCAGTCGTGGGCGTCATCTTAATCGCCGGCTCGCTCTCCATGCAGAGGATCGTCGAGGCGCAGAACGTCTGGTTCGTCTTCCTGCAGCCGGTAGCCTTTATCATCTTCTTGATTGCCTCGGTGGCCGAAATCGAACGTTCGCCATTTGACCTCCCAGAAGCGGAGTCGGAGATCATCGCCGGCTACCATACGGAATACAGTGGCCTCAAGTTCGGCATGTTCTTCCTCGCTGAGTACATCAGCACGTTTGCGGTGTCTGCGATTGGAGCGACTATGTTTCTCGGAGGCTGGCGTGGACCCGTTTTGCCAGGCTGGATATGGTTTTTGGCCAAGACCTACCTCCTGGTCTTCGTCGTCTTGTGGCTGCGTGGCACGTTGCCGCGTATCCGCGTTGATCAGTTGATGAATTTCGCTTGGAAGGTTCTGGTCCCTCTTGCCCTGGCGAATCTTCTGGTTGCCGGCCTGATCGCGGCCATCATCAATCCTGCGGAGACCCCTGGCTTTTGGACCTTCATCGGCTTCTTGCTCGGTAACCTGTTGCTGATTGCGGCGGTCGTGATGGTCGGTGTCTTACGGGCCCCCGAGATGGAAGCGAGTGAGGCGGCTGTTGTGGGTGCAAAAGGAGCTCTGGCTGGACAATGATCACGCAATGATCACACAAGGATCACACAAGCAATGATTACACAAATCGCCTTTATCGGCATCGCGCTCCTCACTCTGGCGGGGGCTATTGGCGTCGTTCTGGCGCGAAGCGTATTCGTGAGCGCGTTGTTTCTCATTCTATCTTTTGTTGGCGTAAGCGGCATCTACGTGCTTCTGGAGGCGCCGTTTCTGGCCGGCGTGCAGCTTCTAGTCTACGTCGGCGCGGTTGCTGTCCTCATCATCTTCGCCGTAATGTTGACCAGGGATATGATGTCCGAAGAGACGCCGTTCCTCAACCGACAATGGGGCTGCGGCGGAGTGATGGCCGCGGTCCTGTTTGTACTGCTGTTGTTGATCGGCTTCATAGCCGACTGGCCAGTTTCTTCAGCCAAGCCTCCGGAGGATACGATCTCGGCGCTGGGTGAGGCCCTCATGGGCAAGTATGTCTTGCCCTTCGAGGTCGCATCAGTGTTCTTGCTGGTGGCGCTGATTGGTGCTATCGTGGTTGCGCGGGAGAGATAGGCAAATGGACATTCCGCTTTCTTGGTATTTGACCCTGGCGGCTGGCCTGTTTAGCATCGGGTTGTTCGGTTGTCTCACACGCCGTAACGCCATCGGTATCCTGATGGGCGTTGAACTGATGCTCAATGCGGTTAACATAAACCTCGTTGCCTTTGGGCGATACATCACGCCGGAGGCCGTAGCCGGACAGGTGTTTGCGGTTTTCGTTATCACGCTGGCGGCTGCTGAGGCAGCGGTTGGTTTGGCCCTCATTATCTCGATATATCGTACATACGATTCGATCGACATGGAGGACATCAATCTCCTAAAATGGTAACAGATGAGACAAGCATATCGCGTATCATCTCAATATTTCGGGGCTATGTAGATCGAAATGGTATTTCGATCCGACGATTTACCAAATCGTCCTACATGTCCCCCCATATATTGAGAAGACACTCATATCGCAATCTCCTGGGTTGGTCGGATGAAGCCAACGGGGAGCTTGTCCCCAATGCGTAACGCCCCCGTAAGCGTTCAGCCACCCTTGCGAAGGTTAAGAGTACCCTTGGCAAGAGGCCGCTTTTCGACTGGCGAGGGGCACCTGAACCCGAATGCGATTGGTAAACCTTCGCAAGGGTCCCCTAACGCCCCCAAAATAGACTTGCTTTTTCAAAATTGCTATGTTATACTTAGCCGCCCGGTGAGAGAAAGCCGGCGCTGCATTCAGACGACGGTGGCCTGATACCGGCCCATTGCAACCACGACGGATATCATTTTCGCGGAGTTTTCCATGCTGCAGCTTACTTGGCTGATACCCATCCTACCCGCATTGGCTTTTGTCGCTATCGTCCTCTACGTTCATCGGTGGGAGAAGCTGAGCGCTCGCCTGGCTATCCTCGCTATTTTCCTCTCCTTTTTGATCGCCCAAGGCGTCTTCTGGACCGCGACTACAACGGAGCATTTTGAACCCGTCTGGCAGAAGGTTGGCTGGATACCGATGGGGACGAGCGTACTGAGCATCGGTATCCTGGTCGATAATTTGAGCCTGGTCATGTTGTTCATGGTCCCCTTGGTCTGCCTTCTGATCTTCATTTACTCAGTGGGCTACATGGAGGGGGACCCGCGTTACGCCCGGTTCTTTGCCTACGTCTCCCTCTTCACCGTAGGGATGCTGGGCTTGATTGTGTCCGGCAACCTGATCCAACTTTTTGTCTTTTGGGAGATTATGGGCCTCTGTTCGTACTTGCTGATCGGGTTCTGGTTTGAGAAGGACAGCGCTGCGAACGCGGCGAAGAAGGCCTTCATCGTAACGCGTGTAGGCGATGTGCTGCTTTTCCTCGGAATCTTAGGGTTGTACTCGCAAACCGGAACGCTCCAAATACGTGAAATCTTCTCTGAACACAACATAGAGATGCTGGCCCACTCGATGGTCTCCATTCCGCTCGTGGGCCAACTCTCGCTGGCGACGCTCTTCAGCCTGCTGATCTTCGGCGGCGCTGTGGGCAAGAGCGCGCAATTTCCGCTTCACGTCTGGCTCCCGGACGCGATGGAGGGCCCCACACCCGTTTCTGCGCTGATTCACGCCGCGACGATGGTGGCTGCCGGCGTCTACTTGGTCGCACGTACCCTGCCGTTGTTCGCGGCGGTGGAGCCGTCAACCAGTCTGGTCTGGGTAGCGGGCATCGGTGCTTTCACCGCCTTTTTCGCTTCCACCATCGCCGTCGCTCAAAACGATATCAAGCGCGTGCTGGCTTACTCCACCATCAGCCAGCTGGGGTACATGATCATGGCCTTGGGCGTTGGTGGGTTGGTGGCCGGCGTGTTCCACTTGATCACTCACGCTTTCTTCAAGGCGCTGCTGTTCTTGGGGTCCGGCTCTGTGATTCACGCCATGGAGCACGGACATCACGTCGTGGCGGGGCACGGTGAGCACAGCGACGAAGAGGAGCCGTTCGATCCCAATGACATGATGAACATGGGGGGGCTCCGGGCGAAGATGCCGGCGACGTTCTGGGCGTTCATGGCCGGCGCCCTGGCCCTCGCAGGCATTCCGCCGTTGGCCGGCTTCTGGAGCAAGGATGAGATTTTGTCTGAAGCGTTCCACGGCGGGCACTGGCTTGTGTGGGCAGCAGGAACGGCAGCCGCTTTCATCACGGCCTTCTACATGGCGCGTCAGATCTTCCTGACATTCCTGGGTGAGCCGCGTACGCCCTTTGCCGAGGAGGCGCACGAGAGCCCGCGGGTGATGACGCTGCCATTGATCGTGCTGGCGATTTTCGCCGTCTTCCTCGGGCTCTGGGGTGTGCCGGCGGACTTCCCCGTCCTCGGCCCGCTGCTGGGGGACAACCCCTTCCATCACCTGGTGGGTGAAGTACACGAGGCGGCCGGCTTCCACCCCGAAGCGGTTCCTTTCAATCCGGTGGTGATGGGAATCTCCATCGTCGTGGCCTTCGGGGGCCTTTTCGGCGGGTATCTGATCTACGGGCGCCGGCCGCTGGCTGCCGGCGAGCCGGACCCTCTGCGCCGGCTTGGGCCTGTTTGGACGATCCTGGAAAACAAGTATTGGGTTGACGAAATCTACAGGGCTACCGTGGTCCGTGCTGTTGTATTCCTCGGCGATCTGTCTTACAGTATCGATGACCGCTGGGTCATTGATCCACTAGTGGATTTGGCGGGACTGGGTGGTGTGGCTGTATCGCGGCTTAGCCGCCTGTTCGACATCTATCTCATTGACGCGATGGTGAACCTGACGGGGGTAGCCACCCGCTCCTTCTCCACGCTGCAGAACCTCATCGACATTTATCTCGTCGATGGCATCGTCAAATTGATAGGCATCGTCACCGAGGAGATAAGCCAACAGTTGCGTATGATCCAGACAGGACGGGTGCAGAATTACCTCCTGGTTGTGTACATCGCTGTGCTGACATTGTTGGGACTGTATTTGACTTGGTAATCACGTTGACAGGGAGAGACGTAACATGAGCTTCCCGTTCCTGACTCTCACCATCTTGGTGCCTATTCTGGGAATAATCTTGGTGCTATTCATCCCGAGGGAGAGGGAACCGCTCATCAAGCGGACGGCGCTAGTGGTGAGCTTCATACCCTTGATACTGGCTGCCATGATCTGGGTGGGCTATGATTTTCAGACAGCCGGGATTCAGTACCAAGAGACCTACACCTGGATACCGGCCATTAAGGTGAACTACCGCTTGGGCGTAGATGGTATCAGCGTGCCGCTGGTTTTCCTCACCACACTGCTGACCACCATCGCTATCTACTACTCCTCCTTCGTCATCGATAAACGCGTGAAGGAATACTTCATCTTTTTCCTCTTGCTGGAGGCGGGCATGTTGGGGGTCTTCGTTTCCCTGGACTTCTTCCTCTTCTACGTCTTCTGGGAGATCGGTCTGGTGCCTATGTACTTCCTCATCGGCATCTGGGGGCATGAGCGACGGCAGTACGCGGCCATCAAGTTCTTCCTTTACACCCTGTGTGGCAGCGTCCTCATGCTTCTGGCAATTCTCGCGGTATTCTTTAACACCGGTACCCTCAGCATCCTGGAGGCGGCCCAATTGCGCCCCTTCGCGGACAATTTTCTGCTTCAGAGCTTGGCCTTCTGGGGCTTTTTCTTGGCCTTCGCCATCAAGGTTCCCATCTTTCCGTTCCACACCTGGCTGCCGGATGCTCACGTGGAGGCGCCGACAGCCGGCAGCGTCGTCCTGGCGGGCGTTCTGCTGAAATTGGGAGGCTATGGCTTCATCCGAATTCTCTTGCCCCTCTTCCCTGGAGCAGCCAATGCCTATGCGTGGGTCATCGCCATTCTGGCTCTCATAAGTATCGTCTATGGTGCTTTCGTTGCGATGGCTCAATGGAACCTGAAGAGGCTCATTGCCTACTCCTCGATCAATCACATGGGCTACACGATGATGGGGGTGGCGGCTGCTGCCTATACCTTGGGCACAGATTCAGCTATACTGGACAGTCGAGCCATCGCCCTAAACGGCGCCGTGTTGCAGATGTTCAATCATGGGATAATCTCGGGGGGGCTGTTCCTACTGGCGGGGATGCTGTATGAACGCTCCCATACCTTTGAGATCAGGAACTTCGGCGGCCTGGGTACAATTCTACCCATTTACTACGGTGTGACGGCGGTAACCACCTTCGCCTCACTGGGTCTGCCAGGTTTGGCTGGGTTCGTCAGCGAGTTCCTGGCCTTTCGGGGGGCATTCGCCATCATCCCCTACGTGGCCTCCGTTGGTGTCATCGGTATCGTCATTACGGCTGTTTTCTTCCTCTGGAAGGTGATGCAAGGCGTCTTCTTGGGAGACTTAGACGAAAAACAGGCTGATCTTCCCGACTTGCACCGTTGGGAAGTGGTGACCATGGCCCCCCTGATCATATTGATGGTGCTTGTCGGCCTTTACCCATCGCCTATCTTGGATATCATCAACAGCTCGGTGGTCAAGCTGCTGAGTCAGATGGGTGTGGGCTAAGGGGGGTAAAGCGCGGTGCTGAATCTGACGTGGCTCGTGATCGCCTTTCCAATTGCAGGCGTGATCATCAACGCCTCCCTCGGCCGGCGACTCGGCGAGCGGGGGGTGAGCTACGTGGGACCGGGGGCGGTGGGTCTCTCATTCCTGACTTCGCTGGGGGTTTTCCTCTCCCTCCTCGGTCTGCCGGCTGAGGAGCGAGTCTTCGAGCAGGTCCTCTTCACCTGGATCCCGGTCGGTGATTTTCTGATCAAGGCAGCCCTCTTGGTGGATCCTCTGTCTACGCTGATGATCCTCGTCGTCACGGGGGTAGGCTTCCTCATCCACGTCTATTCCATCGGGTACATGCACGATGACGCTCGCTACTCCCGATTTTTCACCTACATGAACCTCTTCCTCGCCGCCATGCTGCTCTTGGTGTTGGCGAACAATTTCTTCGTCATGTTCGTAGGCTGGGAGTTGGTAGGGCTCTGTTCTTATCTGTTGATCGGTTTCTGGTTCCAGCGGGAGTCAGCGCAGAGGGCCGGCAACAAGGCCTTCATCACCACTCGGATCGGCGACGCAGGGTTTGCTCTTGGGATGTTCTTGATCTGGACTACCTTCGGCACCCTGACCTTCCATGAGGTCTTCGAGCGGGCGCCGGCCGAGTTCTCAGCCGGCGATCCAATCATCACCGCCATCACCTTGCTCCTGTTCGTGGGGGCCGCCGGCAAATCAGCCCAGATTCCCCTCTACGTGTGGCTGCCCGACGCCATGGAGGGTCCTACGCCGGTCTCGGCGCTGATCCACGCGGCGACCATGGTGACGGCCGGCGTCTACATGGTGGCCCGCACCCACGTTCTCTATGAGCTGGCGCCGCTGTCGGCCAACGTGGTCGCCGTCATCGGAGCGGCGACGGCCTTCTTCGCGGCGACCATCGCCCTGGTGAACAACGACATCAAGCGCGTGCTGGCCTATTCGACGATCAGCCAACTGGGTTACATGTTCATGGCCGTGGGTGTTGGGGCTTACGTGGCCGGCATATTCCATCTCACCACCCACGCTTTCTTCAAGGCCCTGCTCTTCTTGAGCGCCGGCAGCGTCATGCACGCCCTGGAAGACGAGACCGATATGCAGAAGATGGGAGGACTGTACCCCCACCTCAAGACGACGGCCCTCACCTTCATGGCTGGTTGGTTGGCCATCAGCGGCATCCCGCCTCTCAGCGGCTTCTTCAGCAAGGACGAGATTCTCTTCGAGGCGTTCAAGGAGGGCCACCTAGTCCTCTGGGCCGTCGGCGTGTTCACTGCCTTTTTGACGGCCTTTTACGCTTCCCGCCAGATATTCCTCACCTTTTTCGGCGAATCTCGCCTGGAGCCGGAGTTGGAGGCACGCGTGCACGAATCACCACGGGTGATGACCGTGCCGCTTATGGCATTAGGCGTGCTGGCCATCGTTGGAGGCTTCCTGGGCGTGCCGCCTGGGGCAGGATCGGCCGTGCATCGATTCCTGGGTCCAGTGTTTGAGAGTGGCGCCCACGGTGCCGAGGCAGCAGCCGCGGCTGAAGGTGGCGTCCTCCAGTGGGGGCTAGCTCTGCTATCCGCGATGGCGGGTGCCCTGGGTATTCTCCTGGCGGCGAGCATGTACATTCGGCGGCGGATCGATCCGGCTGAGTTGACAGAGCGCTTCCGCCCCATCTACACAGTGCTGTACAACAAATACTGGGTGGATGAATTGTACGGCTTTATTTTCGTCGGGGGTTATCGAGCGTTCAGCCGCCTCCTGGACACAGTGGTGGACGCTGTAGTCGTGCATGATAGGTTGTTCGTCCGACCTTTCCGAGCGGGGACGGACTTGCTGAGTGGCCCCTTTGACCTGGGCGTGGTGGACGGAGCTGTCAACGGCATCGCTGACCTGATCGACCGGAGTTCCCAGGCCCTGCGTCGAGTGCAGACTGGCTATGTGCGGAACTATGCCCTGTCGGTGCTGTTCGGCGTCGTGCTTGTACTGGTCTACTTCTTGCTCGTATAACGTTCGGGGGTACGCATGGATCAACCAGGTTTTCCGATTCTGTCCTTGATAACTTTTCTGCCAACGGTCGGAGCCGTTATCCTCTACTTCGTCGAGGATGAGGACCGCATTCGGTGGATTGCATTCCTCACCAGTGTGGCGACGTTTGTGATCTCCCTGGCTCTGCCCTTCACCTTCGATCAGACGACCGCGCAGATGCAGTTTGTCGAGAAGGTGAGCTGGATTCCCCCCTGGGGGATCATGTACCACCTGGGCGTCGATGGTCTAAGCTTGCTGCTGGTTCTCCTAACCACTTTTCTGGCGCCGCTCACCTTTCTGTCCACGTGGACCGATATCACCGATCGGGTGAAAGGGTTCAATATCTTCCTGCTGCTCCTGGAAACGGGGATAATCGGGGTCTTCGTGGCGCTAGACTTCTTCCTGTTCTACGTTTTCTGGGAGTTCACCCTGGTGCCTATGTATTTCCTGGTGGGGGTCTGGGGTGGGCCTCGGCGTGTGTATGCGGCTATCAAGTTCTTTCTCTACACGATGGCCGGCAGCATCCTGATGCTGTTAGCGATCCTGGCACTGTACCTGATCCATGGTGGGCAGACGGGGAATTACACCTTCGACGTCTTGACGGTGACGGAAAACATCAATCTGGACCCCAACCTCCAGATGTGGCTGTTCATCGCCTTCTTCGCCGCCTTTGCCATCAAGGTACCGTTGTGGCCTTTCCATTCGTGGTTGCCTGATGCGCACGTGGAGGCGCCCACGGCGGGGAGCGTAATCCTGGCCGGCATCCTGCTGAAAATGGGTGGCTATGGATTCATCCGCTTCAATCTGCCCTTGTTCCCGGACGCTGCCCAGGCGGCTGCGCCGGTCATTTCGATCCTGGCCGTCATCGGCATTATCTACGGAGCTGCCGTATCCTTCGCCCAGCGTGACGTCAAAAAGCTGGTGGCCTACTCCAGCGTGAGCCACCTGGGCTTCGTCGTGCTGGGCATCTTTGCCCTGAATCGTCAAGGGTTGGCGGGTGGGATTCTCCAAATGGTCAACCATGGTCTTAGCACCGGGGCCTTATTCCTCGCCGTGGGAATGATCTACGAGCGCCGGCACACTCGCGAGATGAGCGAGTTCGGCGGCCTGTGGAGCGTAATGCCGCTGTACGGCGCTGGGTTGTTGGTGATTACTCTGTCTTCGATGGGACTTCCCGGACTTAACGGCTTTGTTGGCGAGTTCATAATCTTGTTGGGCGCCTTCCGCAGCAACTGGATCTTCGCAGCTTTCGCTGTGACGGGCATCATCCTGGCTGCCGTCTATCTTCTGTGGATGTTCCAGCAGATGATGCTGGGTGAGGTAACCCACGAGGAGAACCGGGAATTGAGTGATCTCAATCCGCGGGAGCTTGCGGTTCTCGTCCCGATCATTGTGATGATTTTCTGGATCGGGCTCTATCCCAAGCCTTTCTTCGCCCTGATGGATGCGTCGGTGCAGCATCTGTTGACCAACTTCCAGTAGGCTGACTTGAGGGCGCTTCGATGGGAGTCGTGGGCCCAGGAATTCTAAATTTGACGGTCAGCATGCTGAGTAGCGGGCGTATCGAAGCGTGCTGACCGTCAAATTTAGAATTCCTGTTGTGGGTCGGCGGTGATTGCTATTTTGTGAGCTTTGCGCTATACTTTT
>JAANWY010000083.1 GCA_018263655.1 Anaerolineales bacterium
ATGCTCTTCCGATCTCGGCTATGTTCGGGCCTTCGCCCTCTGCGTCCAGAAGCCGGCATACCAGCGATTTGATAGCGTTGCGTTGGGTCGAGGTGATTGAAGGAATGGGTACTTGTTTCATGTAGGTAGCGATAAAGCGCAGATAGTCACCACGAATGGTTGAGCTTATTTGAGTGTAAAAGAACTCCACCAGTGCAGAATTGAGAATCCCGAGCAGATACATCTCCTTCGTGGGCAAGATATAGATGGTGTTACCGCCATATACACCTGTTGTGTCGTATGCAAACTCCGGCTTCTTGGCAATGTCTGGGTAAACGATCTTCGGCTGTTCAAACTCAGCATAGTAATCACATGGTCGCAACTCGTACCATTCACATTGTCCACGGCTTGGCTCCCAGCGTTTAGCCAATCTGTCCTCAAATTGTGACAGATAGTTCAACACTGCTGGATAATCTTCGACGGTAACGCCTTGATATGTCCAGATCAGATACTGTCTGCTCCAGTTTATCCGCCATCGATCAATATCCCGCCCCCTTATCCACGGCTTGAGTATTTCTTCGCTTCGAGAGTCTTCCGCAATTAGCCGGTCTCGGGTGGATTGATCGATTACGAAAGCTTCGTTCAGTCCTGTTGTTACGCCTCGATAGAAGCGCCCATCCACGTATTCACCGAGCGGTGTTCCGCTTTGGCGTAGCTTGCGTACCAGGGCCAGTACTTCGGGCCGGACCAGGGTCCAGCCATCTCGACGGAGGCTGGTCTGGGGTTGGGGCCAGGCGCGCTCGCGTACCACGTTGGGTAGGTGATTCACCACCGCGATGTCATCGACGGTCAGGGCCTGGAGCGTGTGGCCCTTGTCCGGCGCTTGCCTGCGCATCACCAGCACCGTCGGGTAGGTCGTCGCCTCGAAAATGGGCAGGTCGCCGAAGTCGATCACGGTCCGCAGGGTGACCTCCTGACCCAAGAGCCGGCGCAGCGTCTTGCCATAGCCAGCGCGCATGAACTTGTTGGAGCTTATGTACACAAGCACGCCGTCGCTGTGCAGTTGCTGGAGCCCCTGGGCGTAGAAGTACACGTAGATGTCAGCTACACCGTGGTAAACGTCGGGGTAGACTTGCTTGAGGTCGCCCTTGAGGTGCTTGATCTTCTCCTGACGCACGTAGGGCGGGTTGGCGATCATCACGTCGAAGCCGTTCTTCTCCTGGTAAACCTCGGCGAAGTCCACCTGCCAGATGAAGGTGGGATGCTCGGGGTCGCCCAGGAGCTGCCGGCGCAGCTCTTCGGCGCTCACACCTCGCGTGTCGCCCTGGCGATGCCATTGTGACAGTCGTTGGCGCGCCTGCTCCACACGTTCCTCCAGTTGCCTCAATTCCTCCGCACGTTCTTCCCAAGCCTCTCGTTGGCGACGTTCCGCGGCCGTCTCTTCACCCATCAGCTTCTTCTGGTAGCCGCCCAGGCGCTGGCGTCGGGCTTCCAGGAGTCGCTCGGCCAACCTGGTCTGGAGCTCCAGGATGCGCAGTTCGCGCCGGCGTTTCTCCTCGATATCGTCCAAGGTGAAGTAGTTGGCCTTCTCCTTCTGGAGATCCTCAACGATGTCTTGGGTCTCGCGGTCGTGGGCAGTGTCCAATTGCACCACCCGCCCGAACAGGCGCTGCAAGAGGCTGTCGCCCTGGCGGACTTTGTAGGCTAGGTTGGGCAGGGCCGGCACCTGTCGGATAGCGCGCGCCAGGGAGACGCCGGCCGGCAATTCGTAGTCCACCACCAGGCTCAACCACAGCCGCAGCTTGCAGATCTGAATCGCCTGGGCCTGGATGTCTACGCCGTACAGACAGCGCTCGATGATGCGCTTCTTGAGATCGTAGGCGTAGTTGCGCTGCTCTAGGGCGACATCGCCGTGCAGGCGCCAGTCCAGCGATTCTATCGCCCACGTCATGGTTTGCAGCAACCCCACCAGGAAGGCGCCGGACCCGACGGCCGGATCGCAGGCGCGTACCTGCAGCAGTAGCGCTTTCAGGGCCTGGGCCTCGGCCGGCGAGAAGAGACCGTGCAGCGTTTCGCGCTCGGCATCCGTCATCTGGTTGGCCGGCGGGAGATCGAGCAGCGTGGTGATGCGGTCGTGGTCGATACCGCTTTCGCCGGCCAGGTACTCGGTTAGCGCCTCGCGGCACATGAAGGCGACGACAGGGCGTGGCGTGTAGTAGGAGCCGGTTGCTTTGCGCAGGTCCACGTCGGGATCGTGCTCGCGTTCCAGCACCAGGCTCTCGAAGATCTTGCCCAACATCTCGGGATCGATGGCGACTTCCTGATCCAGCGGACTGCCTTCGCTGATGGTGAAGTTGTAACGCTCCAGTAGATCTGTGAACAGGGCCTCGAACGTTCCGTTCGTCACAGGTAGACGGGCTTCTGGGGCATCTCTGCCGGCGCTTGCCAGATTCAGTTCGAACAACCCACCGTTGAGGAAGGGCACGCTGCCGAGGGTGCCGGCCAGGTTGCAATTCGTCTCTGGATTGGATAGGGCCAAGAACAGAGGATAGATAACCTGGCCATAGAAGCTGACCTCGTCAGATCGGTCGACGTGTCCATCGAAGCGATTGACAAGATAGTCGGGGTCGTCGTTCAGCCAGCCTTTCTTCTGGATGAAGTAAAGGAACATCAAGCGATCCAGGAGGGTCTGCGCAAGATCGTCGGCGTCTTCGGCTAGATCTGGACGGGTCGCAATTCCTTCACGCACACGGTAGAAAAGGTCGGCGAAGCGCTGGAAGAATTGTTTGGTAACAGCCTCGACGTCGAAGGCTTCGTCATGTCGTTGTTGGATGACCAGAGGCGATAGGTCGAAGGTGACCGGCACCTCGGAGGTGCCGGTCACCTGGATTGTCGTCAAATCAAGCATCGCTACCCGCTCAGAGGCAGTGCGGAGACGCTCGTGGGGGCCGATGGCAATGCGACGGAAGAGCCGGCGGGTTGAGGTGACCGGCACTTCCGAAGTGCCGGTCACCTTGCCCTCGACCTTGTCCAACTTCACATTCACGAAATGCCAGTGTTTTTCTTCGAGATCGCTGAACACGAAAAGACCGTACGGATGGTTCTTCAATAGTTGATTGATTGCGAGACGCTCAGCCGTTAGCGAGAGCGGAAAGGTGCGACCGACTTGCCCCTCTGCCAATTTGGCGTAGATGATGTGGAAGTCACCGTGTTCGGCGAGTATGACGGGGTCGTCGGCGAGAACTTCCTGGGCGCGTTCGGACCAGGGCCGGCGGGATAGGGTGCGGTTGGCGCGGTTGTAGTTGAGTTCGGTCCAGAAGAGTTGTTTGGCCGCCGGCAGGCCGCGGTCGGGCATTTGTTCCAGCAGGTTCAACACACGTTTCTGAGTGGTAAGCGTCATAGATCGCTCCTAGTTCAAGTCAGGTGACCGGCACTTACAAACATCGGCGCCAGACAGCCTTTGAACACCTACATATCTCATCAGTCTGAGAATTCCAAGGACAAAGTGCCGGTCACCTCGGTGTCGAGACAAGAACAGCCGCAGCCGGCATGGTCAACCCACGCACAACTGCGGCCTATGTCCAGTGCAAAAGGTAGGACAGTAACTTTCAAGTCTAACTTCCCCTGAACAAAGCTCGGCGCACCTCAAACAAAAAACCTGCCGGCTAGCTCGCAACAGGCAGGTTCACTGAAATTCACATACCAGTACCAGGTGGACAGGGATACCCGGTCACGTTTTTAATTGTCGCTTTAGAACCCACCGGCCGAAGCCCTCGCGCCTAACCGGCGGTATTGTACCACGAACCTCAAAACAGCGCAATCCCCGTCCTTCTCTGGGACTCCCGTTTATTGGGACGTCAAATCTAGTGTGACGATATGGAGAAAATCTGGCCTCGAGACCGGTTCTGGCCAGCAAATCACAGGTTCTCGACACCGTAATGGCCTTTCTATTCTAACGGGTGCCGTCCCGCGTCATCTTCTTCACCACTCGGCCCTGGTGGGTGCGGCCATGATCCGTTGTACTTGTCCCATTCAGGTCCCTCGCCGGCCGGCCCGGTTGTGATCGGGGGGATGCCCACGATTTCGCCTACAAGTTCGCCCAGTTCCTGGTCAATCGCCTGAAGTACGGCGACTCGGTTCAATTGGGGGAACTCGACTCCTTCGGCGTGAGTTGCAGCAAGAGTTCATCAAAAAACTACTTCCCACTTTTGTTGAGGCACATTTTGCCGCCGTCCTTCACAACGAATTTCAGGATTGACCGAATCGGCTGTGCGAACGCCCCAGGGAGGAAATTCGATCAGTCCACAAATTCGCTGCGAAGAGTTCATTCGCAAATGCGAAAGTTGTTCTTTGACAGGCCCCAAGGACAAGTAGTTGCAGGTAAGGTACCGCACGTCAAAGGCGGTGGAGAACGAGCTGGCCACCGGCTTTCGGGGCGAGTTTGGTGCGTTCTTGTTTGGCTTAATTGACGCCCTGGCCCTTCGCCTACAGGTGCCAGCTATCCCCATACCCCACCAGTTTCTGTTGATGTTACCGTCCCTTTCGACTATAATGGCTTTGCTTGTATAATGGCTTTGCTTGGCTTTGCTGTTTGCGATAGGCGGTCGTCTGGATGTCGGAAGCCCGAGTGGACCTAAAGCACTCATGATACCCTATGAACGATAGCCGCAATCGCCGGCCGGCAGCCAACGATCGACGATCTTGATGGAGAGAGTGAACTTATGGCGAGATTCGACTACGTGCGAGCAAACTCCCTGCACGATGCAATTCAATTGCTGAATGATCCAGGGATGGTCAGCAAGCCTCTTGCTGGAGGGACTGACATCCTCGTATACATTCGGCAAGAGGAACCCTGGTTCGATCGGCTGGTAGACATCAGCCGGCTGCCGGAGCCCATTATAGTCGAAAGGGACGGAACACAGATCTACCTGGGTGCCGGCGTCACCTTCGCCGAAGCGACCAGAAGTGAACTGCTCAACCAGACGGCGCCTCTGCTAGTCGATGCCTGCCGAAGTGTCGGGAGCCCCCAGATACGGAATCTTGGTACGTTGGGCGGTAACGTGATCAACGCCGCCCCATGCGCGGACTCTCTGCCGCCGCTCGTGTGCCTGGACGCTGTGGCCCATATCCGAAGCCCTGAAGGCGAGCGCCAGGTACCGGTCAGCCAACTGGTCACCGGCCCTAATCGAAGTGAGGTGAAGGCCGGAGAGCTCCTGACCCACTTCAGCTTTGCCACCCCGCCGGCGGGCGTCCGCTCGACCTTCATCAAGCTTGGTCGCCGGAACGCTCAGTCCATTGCGCGACTAAGCATGGCCGCCATGGGGCGAACCAACGCTCAGAACGTGGTGGATTTTGCGCGCCTGACACCAGGCGCAGCAACACCGCGCACGGAGCGCTTTCGGGAAGTTGAGGCCCGGCTGCTGGACCAACAGCTCACCGAAGAACTGCTGGTTGCGGCCGGCGAACAGGCCACAGCGACAATGCTTGAGGTGACGGGCCGGCGTTGGTCCACGGAGTACAAAGAGCTTGCCATCCGAGCTCTGGCCGAGCGGGCCTTACGTCGAGTCTTGCACAACGGTCACGGCGCCTGCTGAAAGGGTATAGGGATCGAGGACGAGGTGACAGCATGGAAATAGAATTCACACTGAATGATCAACAGATTGCCACTGATGCCCCGCCTGACATAACGCTGCTGGCATTGCTGCGCGACCACCTTAGCCTGACAGGGACGAAAGAAGGGTGCGAGATCGGCGAGTGTGGCGCTTGTTCAGTGATCTTGGATGGCCGAGTGATCAACAGTTGTATGGTGCTGGCCCCACAAGTCGCCGGCCGCAGTGTGATCACGATCGAGGGTGTCCGGGGCGCTGGCGGCGGTCCGAACGATATGCAAGAGAATTTCATCGATTATGGGGCGGTGCAGTGCGGCTTCTGTATCCCCGGTGTGATTATGGCCGGCGAAGCCCTGCTGACACACAACCCCCGACCGACGCGCGAGGAGATTCGTTGGGCCCTGGCCGGCAACTTATGCCGCTGCACCGGCTATCAGCAAATTGTGGATGCCATTGAGGCGACCGCCCAAGGTCGGGCGAATGGGGCTGACAATCCAGGAGATCACGGAGAAGGGTAGCATGTCCGAATTGAAATATATTGGAAAGCCGGCCCGGCGAGTGGACGCCCTGGAGAAAGTGTTGGGCACAGCCAAATATGTGGCCGACTATCGCTTGCCGGAGATGCTGTACGCTCGAGCCCTCCGCAGCGACGTCCCCCACGCACGCATCGTGCGGCTCGGTGTCACGCCCGCCCTGGAGGTCCCTGGCGTGCAAGCCGCGATCACCAGCGACGATTTCTTCGAACACGGCCGGTTTGGGTTTCCCGTAAGCGATCAGTACATGCTGGCTCATGAGAAGGTGCGCTACGTGGGTGAGGCCATCGCGGCGGTCGCGGCGGACACACCAGAAGCAGCGCTGGCCGGCACGAAGGCCATCATCTGTGAGCTGGAGCCTCTGCTGGCCCTGTTTGATGTGGACAAAGCCCTGGAACCTGATGCGCCCCAGGTTGGACCTGATCGCCCGGATGGCGAGCACCCCAATTACCTTGAGCATCACTACGTCCGCCACGGAGATTCGCTGTCCGCATTAGCCGAATGCCCGGTCGTTGTCGACCAGAGATACAGTGTGAGTCCGCAGGAGCAGGCCTATCTAGAGACAGAGGGTGCACTGGCGGTTCCGACAGCGGAGGGCGGCGTCACCGTCTACGCTTCTAACCAGAGTCCGTTCATCAATCAGGGAAATCTGGCGAAAGTGTTGAACTTGCCGCTCGAGCGGGTGCGGGTCATTCAGCCGCCAGTGGGCGGCTCGTTTGGAGGGAAAGATGACCTCAACTATCAGTCCTCGGCCCAGGCCGCGGCGCTGGCACTGAAAACGGGCCGGCCGGTGAGGATGACGTTCACCCGCGAGGAGAGTATGATCGCCTCCTACAAGCGAGACGGGATGCGCATGCACGTCCGGCTCGGGGCAGATCGGGATGGTGCTTTGCGCGCCTGCAAGTTCGATGGAACATTGGACTCCGGAGCCTATGCCTCGCAGAGTCCCTTCACGGCTTGGCGCGCCAGCATTCATGCGATGGGCGCCTACCGCTACGATGCCTGCGACGTGGATATCACTTGCGTCTACACCAACAACGGTTACGCCGGCGCGATGCGTGGGTTCGGAAACATCGAGGCGTGTCTGGCGGTTGAACAGGCGATTGACGAAATGGCGGAGGCGCTTGGCATGGACCCCATTGACTTTCGCCTGAAGAACTGCCTGCGGGTGGGCGATGAGACGCCCCATGGTCAGACCCTGGACGAGTCAGTGGGGCTAGCTGAATGTTTAGAAGCCGTGCGCGAGATGAGCGATTGGGACCAGAAGCGAGTCGAGTACGCCCAGCAGACCTCTACCGAGAAACGCCGCGGCATCGGCGTTACTGGGTTTTTCCACGGGACCTCGCTGGGGGCGGAAGGGGCTGATTACGCGGGAAGCACCATTGAGGTCGAAGATGACTACTCCATCACGCTAACTTCCGGATTGACCGACTACGGCACCGGTTCGCGGACCGTCTACACGCTGATTGCCGCTGAAGAACTGAGGGTACATCCGGAACGTGTCCAGATGCTACGCCCAGACACCGATACGGCCCTGGAATCCGGGCCCACTGTGGCCAGTCGAGCAACAATGCTGGGCGGCAATGCTGTCAGAACGGCAACACGCAACCTGGTCCAGATGCTCGACGCTGCCGCGGCCAACCTGCTGGCGTGCGATACGGCCCAATTGAGGCGGGATGATGAAGACTATGTTGGGCCTTCCGGGGAGACGGCCGCGTGGGAAGCGGCCGCGTGGGAGGCGGCCGCGTGGGAGGCGTGGTAGATCATGCCCGAGCAATGGGCCTGATACTATCGGCTCGGGGCCAATGGACGGCACCGGAGATCACCTGGGATCACCATGCGGGGCGCGGTACGCCCTACATGGCCTATCACTTCGGCGCCCAGGTCGCCGAGGTGGAGGTAGACGTGCGCACCGGCAAGACCGAGGTGACTGGATTTTGGGCGGCTCATGATCTGGGTAAAGTGATCTTTCCTCAGGGCGCCTACGGCCAACTCCATGGCGCGATTGCGCAAGGCCTGGGCTATGCTCTGCTCGAGGACATCATCTTCGACGAGGGTTATCTCCAAGCGGTCAACTTCGATGAATACCTGATCCCCACCTCGATGGATGTGCCGGAGATTGAGGGCGTGTTCGTGGAAAAGCCCTATTCCGAAGGACCCTATGGGGCCAAGAATATCGCCGAACCGGCCATGGTCCCCACGGCGCCCGCCATCCTCAACGCCATTGCCCACGCGACCGGGCGGCGCATCCGCGACCTGCCGGCTAACCTGGAGCGTGTGCTTTTGGGTCACGGGCTGCATCGAGCTGGCTCAGTGCGGCTGTGCAAATTGGGCCTGAAGACCTTATGAGAGATCCTGGAGCTGGACAGATGACAAAATCCGCGTATATCAATCTATCAGACGGAGAAGTCGAGATTCTCGAGACCGACGCTGAGGATTTGCGCCAGTTCTTGGGAGGACGGGGGTTGGGCGCCAAGTTGCTCTATGAGCTGGTTGGGCCCGAGGTTGACCCCCTTTCACCGGACAATGTTCTGATCTTCACCGCCGGCCCGTTGGCGGGATCCCCCTGGCCCACGTCATCTCGCATACACGTGACATTTAGATCGCCACTGACCGGTGCTTATGGTTACGCGAATAGCGGCGGCTTCTTCGCTGCAGAGTTGAAACACGCCGGCTACGATGCACTGATCGTCCGCGGGCGTGCCCGCAAGCCCATGACACTGCAAATCTTCGACCAGGATATTTCTCTCCGAGACGCAACCGAACTCTGGGGCGCTACGGTAAGCGAGACCCATCGGGCGCTGCTAGGTGATGACCTCCATCCAAAGGCTGGGAGAGTAGCCTGCATCGGGCCTGCTGGGGAGAACTTGGTCCTGATTTCGGCCATCATGAACGACGTTTCTCGGGCAGCGGCGCGTGGCGGGCCCGGAGCTGTGATGGGGAGCAAGAACCTCAAGGCGATTCACGTTCGAGCTTCCACCAAGCCTCAGATACCCTCGGGGTTCCGTCAGGAGGCGAAAGCGGCCGTCCGCAAGCTGCGAGATGATGCCGGCCTCGATGGGCTGCGCCGCGACGGGACCCTGGTCTTGATGGACCCCAAGAACTTCAGTGGCGACCAGCCGGCCAAGAATCATCAGTTCGTTCAGGTTCCCTTCATCCAGGACGTCAATGCAGATGCCTTCAACGTGTACCTGAATCGTCACAAAGGCTGCTACGCTTGCCCAATCACGTGCAGCCGGCAGTCTACGGTGGGTGAAGGACCATACTCGGTTGAGCTAGAAGGCCCAGAATACGAGACCACCAACGCCCTGGGGCCGATGTGCTGGATCAGCAATCCGGAAGCGATTATGTACGCCAATCATCTCTGCAATGAATACGGTCTCGACACCATCTCGACCGGCGTTGTGATTGCTTTTGCGATGGAGTTGCACGAAAATGGGCTACTGAAAGACGACGCCCTATCCTTGGAATGGGGCGACGAGGACACCCTCATTGGTTTGATAGAGCGCATCGCCCATCGTCGCGGCTTGGGTGATCTTCTAGCGGATGGCACGAAGCAGGCGGCGATGGCTATTAGCAACGGTGCTGAATACTACGCGATGCAGGTCAAGGGCATGGAGCTTCCACGCCAAGATCCTCGCTTCGCCAAGGGATTCGGCCTGGGACACGCCACCAGCAATCGCGGCGCTGACCACCTGTACGCATTGCCGACAATCGATCTTGCCGGCAACTGGAACGTCGCCCGCAAGATATTCCCCGAGGAGATTGTTCCCGAACTGATGGACCCAGCAAACGAAAAATACAAAGCCGATCTGGTCGTTTACGGAGAGCATTTCTGTGCCGTCACGGATGCCCTCGGGGTGTGCAAATTCAGCACCGTCGAGGAGTACAGCCTGCTGCCCGAAGATGTGGCCCCGGGTATCTCGGAAATCCTTGGTGATGATGTAACTGAGGAGGAGTTGTTACTGATCGGCGAGCGTATTGTCAATCTGGAGAGGTTGTATAACGTGCGCCTCGGGATGAGCCGGCTAGATGACACGCTGCCTACGCGGTTCACGCAAGAACCCGCCCCTCTGTACGAATATACGGCCGACCCAGAAAGCGGCGAGATGGAAGCATCACCGGAACCGGTGTATTATGGCGAGGTGCATGATCTGGATGCAATGCTGGATAGGTACTACCTCCTGCGCGGTTGGGACATTGAGGGCAAACCGACCAGGGAAGTGTTGGAACGTTTGGATTTACTCGATGTAGCGGAGGACGTGGCGTTGACCCCATCCAGGTCCGCAAGGCCAACAAAGGAGTGAAGACATAGATAAACAGGCGTTTCGTGCCTACACAAGGAATATGCGGAAAAGATGGGGGTGTGGGCGGCCGCCCACACCCCCATCTTTTCCGCATTTCTCATCATCGCCTGGATCAATCGCGCGGAAACAGTTCCTTCGTGCGCGCCAGGGCCGCTGCCTCCGTCGTAGACGGTCGGAATTCTAGCCCAACCAACCCATCAAAGTCCAACTCGCGCAGCTTGGCGCGGATATTGGGGAAGTTGATCTCGCCTGTGCCTGGTTCCTGACGGGTGGGCACGTCGCCGATGTGGACGGTGGGGTACAGGCCGGCGTATTCCTCCAGCCCCCAGATCAGATTGCCGGCCCCGCGCTGCTGGTGGTAGCAGTCGAAGGCCAGCCGAAATTGGGGGTGGTCAATGCGGCGCACCCAGTCGGCGGCCAATTCGTGATCGTGGACCAACACGCCCCCTTGAGAGTGTTGCAGAATTCAGGCTATAGGTGGGGGGCGGCCATTTTGGGGCCGTTTTTTGAAGGCTATGGCCGGCGGTTGGGCCGGCGTTCGGTGACGATGCCAGCCTCGGACGAG
>JAANWY010000084.1 GCA_018263655.1 Anaerolineales bacterium
AACCGCAAGGGTGGCTGAACGCTTACTTGCCTTCGACGAGCATAGGGGGCCTGCCTTCGACGAGCATAGGGGGCCTGCCTTCGACGAGCATAGGAGACCTTCGACGAGCATAAAAGAGACATTGTCAAGCTAGTCAGCCAGCACCTCGGGGATGGGTGCTGCGCGGAGCGGGACAGCCAAGGAGAGCGTCTCTCCATCGCGCACGATGGTCACCTTGACGATGGCGCCGATCTGCCGCTCACTCACGATTCGAGACACGTCACTCATTTTGTCCACCTCTTCATCGTCGATGGCGAGCAGGACATCGCCGCCGGCCTCGACGAACTTCCCTCGGAAGAAGACCGTCTCGTCGCCAGCCTGCAAGCCGGCCAGATCGGCGCCTGATTCCGGATGCACCTCCTCGATCAACACGCCCCGGCTGACGGACACGTCGAGCTGGGATGCCAGTTGATCATCCAGCGCAACCCCCATGATGCCCAGGTAAGGGCGCGATACATATCCGGTCCTCAGCAGTGAATCTAGCACTTGGCGGACCGTGTTGCTCGGGATTGCAAATCCGATGCCCTGAGACCCCCGGCTGGTCGAGAAGATGGCCGTGTTGACGCCGATGACCTCGCCATCTGCGTCTAGCAACGGCCCGCCCGAGTTGCCAGGATTAATGGCGGCGTCGGTCTGAATGACGCCGTAGATGTGAGTCACGTAGTCGTCTCCGCTCCGAATGCGGCGTTCCAGCGCACTGACGTGCCCAACTGTCAGCGTCCGTTCCAGGCCGAATGGGCTACCCAGCGCGAGCACTGGCTGGCCTACTTTGACGCGGCCCGAGTCGCCAAATCGCACCACGGCCAACTCGCCGGCCGGCGGCTCGATCTTCAGCAACGCCATGTCCGTCGCCGGGTCTGCCCCGACGAGGTCAGCGTGGAGGTAGTCGCCGGTTGACAGCATCACGGCGATGTCTTCAGCATCTTCCACAACGTGATAATTCGTGATAATGTGGCCATCAGCCGTCACGATGAAGCCCGATCCTGTCTCGCCCTTCTGCGCGGCGGGACGCTCCAGGTCGATTTGCCCACCGTGCGCGGCCTTGATCTTGACTACCGCCCGATCCAGCTCAGCATAGATGCCCACGAGATCTTGGTCTTGGCTAGGCGACACGCCGGCCGCCAGCACCGAAGAGGGAGAACTGATCGAGTTAGCCGAGAACCCAATCAGAAAACCGCCGGCGACCAGGCCGGCGGTGATAATAATCGTCAGCGTGACTACTAGTAGTAGTGTCTGCCAGGGCCCCCGTCTCTGCCGTTCTGACTCCAACAGTTCGACACACTCACACCAAGTCTCTCGGTCGATCACTTGCGTCAGTGCCATCTCAGTCACCACCTTACTTGTTGCTCATCCGACTTCCTATTGTTGAGATGGTTGAGCCCAACGCCATCTTACCCGCAGTCTTGCGGGCCGGCGTCCTGCGGTACCACGACGGCACTCCACTGCGTTCCGGACGGATGTGCGCATCCGCGCTCACTACGAACGGGCTTTGCGATTTACCGAGACTATCACAATTTGCGCAACCTCCGGCGTCAGCATATAATTCGAGCGACCTTGATGATTTGGAGTAAAATACATGACCGACGCTGACACTCAGAACCCGCTCACCGAGCGCCAAATAGAGGTGCTGGAGTTAGTCGCCCAGGGGGCGACCAACAAGGAAATCGGGCATGCGCTCAGCATCAGCGAGCATACCGTCCGCAAACACCTCCAAAACATCTTCGAGAAGCTGGACGTCAGCTCGCGAACCGAGGCGACCACCCTGGCCTACCAGCGCGGCTGGGTCAGGCTGCCATCGCCCGAACCAGCCGCCGACGCTCAGACTGAAGAGCGCGAGGCTGAAGCCGACACACTGGAAGCCACAGTACCGGCCGGCATTCGTGTCGATCCGCGCGTCTTGGCCGGAGCCGGCCTCGCGGGGGTCGCCGTCATCGCCGTACTCGTCTGGCTGCTTGTCACCCGCCAACTGACGCCGGCTATTGGTGGCTCCGGTACCCCCACCGTGAACCTTGACCGGTGGACTGACACCACGTCTCTTTCTAGACCGCGTACTGGCCTAGCCCTCACGGCGTTCAAGGGTGACCTGTATGCCATTGCCGGGGAAACATCAGAGGGTCCCACCGGCTTGGCGGAACGCCTGGCACCCGACGATGGTGAGTGGCGCCGGCTGACGGACAAACCGACCCCGGTGCGCGACGTAGGCGCCGTCGTCGTTGGTGGCGAGATCTACGTCCCCGGCGGCTGCGTCGGCGACGGCTCACCGATCGACAGCCTCGAAGTATACGATCCGGGCACCGATACGTGGTCAGAGAAGGCCCGTATGCCGAAGAGCGTCTGCGCCTACGCCATCGCCGCCTTGGAAGGCGACATCTACGTTTTCGGCGGCTGGGACGGTGGCAGCTATACGCAGGACGCGTTCACTTACGATCCTGATCAGGACGTCTGGGCCACAGTCAGCCCGATGCCCACGGCGCGCGGGTATGCCGGCGCCGCGGCAATTGAAGGTCAGATCTACGTCGTTGGCGGGTACGATGGCCGGCAGGACTTGGCCGTCGTCGAGGCCTACGCGCCGAGCAATGACCAGGCTGGCGAAACCTCCTGGATCGAGCACACACCCCTGCCGGACGGTCGCGCCGGCGCCGGCGTTGTTACGGTGCAGAGCAAGCTGTTCATCATCGGTGGGGGCTGGGATGCCGGCCGGGAATCGGCCATCCAGTACGATGTCCGCACGGACAGTTGGACCCTCTTTCCCAGCCCCACCGCCGAAAGGTGGCGCAACATGGGCGTCACCGTCCTCGATACCCGGTCGGAGACCCGAATCTACGCCGTTGGCGGCTTGGAAGATGATGACTACGTCGCCACCAACCGCGAGTATACGGCTCTCTACAACGTCATCCTCCCGCTGCAACAGCGTTAGGGGATTCCAGAATCTAAGATCTCCCATACCCCAAGGATTTCGGGCAAGTAAGCGTTCAGCCACCCTTGCGGTTGCAACGGAAGAGACGAACCTCTACTACCTGACAGACATCTTCGCCATACCCAAAGAGATCCCCCTGGCCAACGTGTTCAGCATCGGAGATGTGTTCATCACGCTGGGCGCGGTGTATTTCCTGCAGCGCACACTGACAGATCCACGCCTTGATCCATGTAGCGCCTCGTAGCGGCGAGGAGGGCTAGGGGCACCAACCAGACACCATGCCGGCCCAATCTGAAGCCTGACGTCGCTCGCATCACTCAACTCCAGTTGCAGAGTATCCGGCCGTCTCCCGCAGCACCGGCCCCGCCGGCCCGACAGTCTCTTCGGCATAGCGCCACACGGCGTACGCCGCCATAACCGACAGAGCGCCGACGACGTAGAAGGGCACCTTGAAGCCCAAGTAGCCGGCCAACGAACCAGCCACCAACGGCCCGATAGCCAGCCCCAGGCCAAACCCCATCGTGACGAAGCTCATCTCCCGGCCCTCGCCACCCTCACGAGCCAGGTCGCCGGCCAGCGCAAACGCCGGCGCCGCCACGCCGGCCGTCGCCACGCCCTGCACGAGCCGCAGGCCGATCAACTGGACAGTAGTTCCCACATAGCCAAACAACACTGTTAGGGGCGCCATGGCAAGCAGTCCGCCCACGATCAGCTTCTTGCGTCCAGCCCGGTCCGACAGCCGGCCAATCGGAATCTGCACGAACAAGCGCGACACCGTCAGCGCGCTGAAAGCAACCCCGAAGCCGATGGCCGTCTGCGCCAATCGGGCGTTGAACTCGTTCTCGAGCGCCGACATCATCGAGAGCGAGCTGGCCAGCACAATCGTGCTAAACATGAGGGTCAGAATACTGTTCGACGGAATCAGACTGGACTCGTGCTGCGGTTGCTGACCGGGTTGATGTGTGTTGCCTGGGTTGGCCGCGGCCGGCAAATCCTCCACTGTGAACTGTACCAACAAGAAAGCGACGGCCACGAAGGCTGCCCCCACAACGAAGGCCGCATTGAAGCCAAAGTGCACTTGCAACAAGCCGGCCATGAGAGGCCCCGTGGCGAACCCGATCATACGAAACGTGCTGTAAACGCCCATGGCATTGCCCCGCGTTCGTGTCTCGGTGGCGCCGGTGATGAGGGCCAGCACGGCGGGGATAATGAGGGCCACGCCCAGGCCCTGCAGGCCGCGCAGCAGGATGATCCAGATATAGCGATCGGCAAACGTGAAACCGAGGGTCGCGGCGGCCATCACCGCCAGGCCGGCCAAAATGAAAGGCTTGCGCTTGCCGGTTCGGTCGCTTGCCGCGCCGGCGAAAGGCTGACCCAGGGCGAACAAGAAGCCATACAGCGAAATCACCAGCCCGACCAAAAACTCTGTGGGGAGGTTGAACAACGGGGACGGCTGCCTGGCGATGTAGAGCGGCAGTACGATGATCAACAAGCTGTTACCCAGAGCATCCGCCATGCGGGCGAATGAGAGAGAGACAACTTCGGGCTCAGTGTTTACAAACTGTGAGATGCGCGCGAGCATAGAATTAGGCATCATGGCGTGAGCTGGCCCCTCTCACGTCCTTCAGTAGCTCAATGCCATGGGGCAATGCCGGCAAGATCGCCTCCAAGTTCTCGCGGACGCCCTTGGGGCTCCCCGGCAGGTTGACGATGAGCGTTTGCCCACGGATGCCGGCCACCGCCCGCGACAGCATGGCGTGCGGCGTCTTGCTCAACCCCGCCTGGAGCATAGCGAAGACCAGTCCTGGCGTCTCACGCTCGATCACCTCCCGTGTGGCTTCGGGGGTAAGATCGTACGGCGAAAAACCCGTGCCACCGGTAGTCAGAATCAAATCCACTCTCACCTCATCCGCCCACTGGACAAGCGTGCTTCGGATCTGCGGCACATCATCTGGGACCAGAGCCCGCTCCGCAACAACACCACCGTCGAGTTGATCGCACACCATCTCTTCCAGCAAAGCGCCGCTGGTATCCGCGCGTTCACCGGCGGCGCCCTTCGTACTCACGGTCAAGATTCCAACCTGAATCATGTCACTCCATACCCTTCATGCTTGTCTGGCCCAAAAAAAGATATGGGTAGATTGTGACTACTCAGGCACTTCGTGACTACACAAGAAGAGACCGGAAAAATGGGGTCCGTGGGGGGCGGCCGCCCCCCACGGACCCCATTTTTCCGCATTCCTCTACTGTGAGGGCAGTAACCTGAGTAGTCACGGCCTATTTTTTGGGCCCTGTTTACTGTTTACTGTTCACTGATCACTGGACGCCGCCATGGCCGGCTCGCGCGGGGGCGATTCCTTCTCGGCCTGGTCGCGCTCCCCGGGCCCGTCTTGCTGAGGGGGGAAAGCAAGTTCCACGACCTCGTCGCGCAACGCCGTGTCGAATACCTCACCGACACCCTCGATGAAGACGAACTGCATCTCCTCGCGGATCTCCTCGGGGATATTTTCCAAATCCTTCTCGTTGCGCTCTGGCAGAATGACCGTCCGCAAGCCGGCGCGGTGGGCGGCCATGACCTTCTCCTTGATACCCCCCACCGGCAGCACCTTGCCACGCAGCGTGATCTCACCCGTCATGCCGATGTCGGCGCGGATGGGGCGGCCGGTCAGCAGCGAAGCTAACGCTGTAGCCATGGTCACCCCTGCCGACGGGCCGTCCTTGGGGATGGCGCCGGCCGGCACGTGCAAGTGGACGTCCGTATCATTGAAGAACTTGGACGGAATACCGAGACCCTCAGACTTGGAGCGAACGTAACTCAGCGCCGCCTGGGCGCTTTCCTTCATCACGTCGCCCAGTTGGCCCGTCACCTGGAAGCCCTTGCCGCCCGGCATCTTGGTGGCTTCGATGAACAGCACATCGCCGCCCGTGGCCGTGGCCGCCAGGCCCGTCGCGACACCGGGTAGCTCGGTGCGATCAGCGCACTCGAAGAAGAAGCGTTGCGGGCCGAGGTATGCCGGCACATCGTCCTCCTCGACGATCGTACGCTCGACGCCCCCTTCGGCAATCTTCGTGGCCACCTTGCGACACACCTTGCCGATCTCGCGTTCCAGGTTGCGCACGCCGGCCTCGCGCGTGTAGTCACGGATAACGCGTCGCAGGGCGCCCGCGGTGAATTCGATCTCGTCCTCGCGAAGCCCGTTCTGCTTCACCTGGCGCGGTGCCAGGTAACCTTCCGCGATGTGCACTTTGTCATTCTCAGTGTATCCAGAAAGCTGGATGATCTCCATGCGATCCCGCAGCGGCGGCGATATCGTCGATAGCACGTTCCCCGTAGCGATGAAGAGAACCTGGCTCAGGTCAAATGGCACATCCAAATAGTGATCGCGGAAGTCTTTGTTCTGGGCCGGGTCCAGCACCTCCAATAGCGCTGATGAGGGATCACCCCGCCAATCGGCAGCTACCTTATCGATTTCGTCGAGCATAAAGACTGGATTCTTGGTGCCGGCGCGCCGAATGCCCTGAACGATGCGCCCCGGCATAGCCCCGATATACGTTCGACGGTGACCCCGAATCTCGGCTTCGTCTCGCACACCGCCAAGGCTCATGCGGATGAATTCGCGACCCAGCGCGCGGGCGATGGATTGCCCCAGACTGGTCTTACCCACACCAGGTGGGCCGATAAACGAGAGAATAGCACCGCCCACCTCGAAGTCGATGACGTCCGCGCCGCCTTCTGTCCCCATTCGCTCCTGGCGCAGCTTCTGAACCGCCAGATACTCCAGAATTCGATCTTTGATATCATCCAGATCATAGTGGTCTTCATCCAGCACTTGACGCGCATGCCCGATTTCCAGGTTGTCCTCAGTAGCTTCGGCCCAGGGCATCTCCGTCATCCATTCGAGATAGGTCCGGATGACGCCATACTCGGCAGCCTGGGGCGGCAACTTCTCCAGGCGACTGAGTTCGCGCGTAGCCTCGCGGTGCGCTTCCTCCGGCATGCCAGACTCTTCGATCTTCTCGCGAAGCTCCGTCACTTCCATGGCCTGCTCGTCGCCCTCGCCTAGCTCCTGCTGAATGGCCTTGAGCTGCTGGCGCAGAAAGTACTCGCGCTGCGTCTTCTCCATCTCCTCCTGGGCTTCGGTCTGGATCTTGCGCCCCAGCTCCAGAACCTCCAGCTCGCGGTTCATTATCGCCGTCAGTGACCGGAACTTGTCGACAACTTCCGAGATTTCCAGGAAGTTCTGTGCATCCTCGAGATCCATGCGGATGTTGCTGGCGATGAAATAGACCAGTTGCGCCGGGTCTTCAATGTTCAGCGCGGCCTCCATCAACTCTTCCGGCATATGGGGCACGAGCTCGACCATCCGCCGGAACAGGTCGCCCGTATTTCGCATGAGGGCCTGCAGCTCGATGGTCATCTCGGGGCTCTCGTCCACAACGCTGACGTGTGCTTGTAGATAGGGTTCTTCTGCCACCCATTCCGCGAGATCGATGCGCGATAGCCCCTGAACGAACAAGCCGATGTTGCCATCGGCGCCCTTGATCATTCGGTGAATGTAGGCTGCGGTCCCGGTGGTGTACACATCCCCCGGCCCAGGCGTCTCGATGCTGGGGTCCTTCGTGGCCACCAGGCCCATAATGCGGTTGCCGACAGCCGCTTCATCTACCAGTTGAATCGAGCGTGGCTGGCCGACGGTCAGTGGAACGAAGGTCCGTGGAAAGACAACGACATTCCGCAGTGGCAGTATGGGTAGAACATCGGGGATATCGGGTGCGTCCTGCTGAACCTGCTGCGGCACGGCGCTGACACTCACGCGCTGTTCTTCTTGCTGAGCTGAACTCATATAGCTATCTCTCCTCAGAAGTTCGAATAGGCACCTGCTTCGCTTGCGGATGGGCCTTTGGCAACCGAACAACCAGGAAACCGTCACCGTACTCGGCCTCGATGGCATCGGAATCGACCTGCCAGGGGACGTCCACTTCCGTACGGAACGGACCGAACCAGATTTCCATTTGCTGATAGGTGCGCCGGCCCCCACCCTTGTCTTGACGCACGCCGGCTACTGTCAATACACCGTCGACAAAGGAGATCTGGAAGTCATCCTCTTCGACGCCGGCAATCTCGACCTTGACGATTGCCTCATCGATTGTCTCGTACACATCCGTAGGCGGGCACCATAGGCAGCGGTGATGAGCCGGGAACTTATGTCCAGGCGTTAAGCTCTCAAACAGCCGGTTCATCTCGTCCTGCATGCGGTGAAACTCACCCAGCGTGCGCCGCTCGGTATCCCTCTTCATCTTTCATCTCCTCGTAATCAGTTTTGACATCAAACAAGGTAAACCTGCCCGGCTACCGCCCTCGCAGTTGAGAAATGCGAAAAAGATGGGGGTGTGGGGGGCGGCCGCCCCCCACACCCCCATCTTTTCCGGTCTATTCTTGTGTAGGCACGAAGTGCCTGAGTAGTCACCGATCCTGATAGTCAAAACTGACCACCCCGTTGACAAGTTTTGAATGAAGCCTCGATAATTGTAGCACAGGAAGAAGGCCGGCGTAAACACAGACACTTGTAAGATGAGGTGCGTAGTTTGCTACATGATGGCCTATTGCCTGCGTGGCCTATTGCCTGCAACAAGTTGCAGCGTCCTGGACGCTCGAACTTGCGACGTCCTGAGCGGCGTCCTGAGTTCATCGAAGGGCTTGTCGAAGGGTTCGAGGGCGTGATTTTGCCGCCCCGCACTCACATAACGCTTGTCTTAAACTGTCTGGCGTAAACACACAACACCAGTGACCGGCGGTTGACCGTCGTTCGATACGACTGTATACTTTTCGATGACGTAACTAGTCTCAATCTAACGTGTTCTAACTATCGAAGGACCGGTCCGGAGGCGACGGTGTCATCATCGTCATCTGAATCAGAGCTCATCGCGAAGGCCAAGGAAGATTCTGAAGCCTTTGGCAAGCTCTATCAACGCTACGTGGAACGTATCTACAACTACATATTTCACCGCACCGGAAGTGAGGAGGACGCCGAAGACCTCACCGCTCATACATTCTACCAAGCACTGCGCCACATCGGGCGCTACAAGGACCGTGGCGCGCCATTTGCAGCGTGGCTCTACCGCATCGCACACAACGTCGTCGCTAACTGGCACCGGGACAACAGCCGCTGGACCGAGCTGCCACTGGAAGGGCTGAGGCTTCACGATCGCCCGGAGAATACACTGCACCAGGCTGCGGAACGCTGGGATCGGGAACAGGCGCTGACAGAAGCGCTGCGCCGGCTCCACCCAGACCGGCAGTTGCTGCTGGTCCTGAAGTTCAGCGAAGGGCTATCCAACCGCCAGATTGGCCACATCATGGGACGCAGCGAAGGTGCTATCAAGAGCCTATACCATCGTGCCCTGGTTGGGTTGCGTCAAGATATGGAAGAGCAAGGTTTCTCACTCAGTGAAGAGGACGGAGAAAGCAGCTAGATGATCGCCATCGTGACAGATAGCACATGCGACCTGCCTGCTTCGCTGCGCATAGCCTCGATAAATCGCAATCTAGGTTCGTAGTCAGTCACGGAGGCGAAGCCGGAGTGGCGTCCCGGCGTCCTGCGGTACCACGACGGCACTCCACTGTGTTCCGGACGGATGTGCGCATCCGCGCTCACTACGAACGGGCTTTGCGATTTACCGAGCCTACCTCTCGAAAGTCTTACGCTTATACCCCTATACCTAGTTCTTTGCCCTTTTCCTTCCAGAGCGTTTCTCGCTCAGTGACCTGGTCGATATTGGAGCTGTCTATGACTTCTGCGCCGGTATCGATGTCGCTGGCAGGGTAGCCTCGCTCCAACCCCTGGTAGATCAGCGCGGCGGTCAGGAAGCCCTGGCCATAGGGGTTCTGGCCGATGGAAAAGTCTACAGAGCCATCTTTGATATTTACCAAGGTCTGGTCCAGGAGATCATAGCCGCCTACACCAAACTTGCCGACCAGGCCTTCTTTCTTGGCCAAGTTACCGACGAAGGTATGTGTAAAGTCCGATGACAGCCACCCAACGATCTGGTCGCTCTCAGCTGCCCACTTGGCCTCGAACTGGGAAATGGCCTCGGCTTCGTTGATGGAAGTAGCCATCGCCTCGGTGGTGAAGGCAGTGCCAAATTCCTCGTTGTATCGTTCCACACCTTCAGTTCCGGCGCTGTTGCGCGTCTCCAACGCAAAGTGCCCAGGAGCAATGATCGGCTGGACGATCTTGCCTTCTTTCTTGCTGGTGTGTTCTGTAATGTACTTGCAGACTTCATAACCAGCAACGTGTCCGGCTACCACAAAGTCCTGTCCAACGTAGGCGGCACCGGTCGCCTCTTGCACCCCAGGCGCCCGCGTGTTGTACAGCACCACGAAAATCCCCTGCTCCTGCGCCCGGGTGATTGGTTCGATGAACGCTTCGCTATCCACGGCCGTGAAGCCGACGGCGTCAGGCTTGGCGGCGATGGCGTTGTGCTGCATCTCGATCGTCTTCTGCGCGTCGTGCGGCACGGGGCCGATGAAGTCGGTTTCCCAGCCGGCCAGGGAACCGAAGTCTTTGAGCCCCACGATGGCTGGCACAAAGAAGGGGTTCAAGTCATGGGTAACGAAGATAACCTTCCGCTTCTTCTGCGTCTTCTGCTCTGACGCCGGCGCCGAGGAAGGTGCTACGGCGACGGGTGCACAGCCCGTCATCAGGGAAGCGACGGCCGTCGTCCCGGTGCCCGCAGCCATGAGCTTCAGGGCAGCCCTCCGACTGAGCTTTCTCTCATCCTGTCGTTCTGTCGTCATTTTCATCCTCCTTGTTTCCATTTTTGGTGTTCATAGCACTCGACCGCCCGTTTTCCTCCGCAGCCGCCGCGAACGCCCGCTCACACCCAAGCACGAAAATGCCTCGACAATTGAGGACTCCACAGCCTCGCGCTTGTTCAGGGCGATTTCAGAGCACAGCGACTGCTAACAATCTTTGCTCATAGGCCCACACCTCCTCTTCTCTTCCTCACCATCGTAACTACTCAGGTTA
>JAANWY010000085.1 GCA_018263655.1 Anaerolineales bacterium
CTGACGGCGGCCGGCCTCCTCACACCGCCACGCTTCTCTGACGGCCACAAAATCGGATTGGAGGTGGAGGACGTCGCCACCGGCCGGCGCCGACCATTGGCCCAACGTGTCGGCGACACCGACGGGCCGGCAACCGATACCTGGCACTTCCACACCGCCGGCCTGGCCTGGGGTGCAGACGTCTTGCGGCATGTTGTGCCGTGTGATCTGTTGGTCATTGACGAGTTGGGGCCGCTGGAACTGGAGCGCAACGAGGGCTGGACCGCCGGCCTCGATGTGCTGCGAGATGGCGATTATCGTCTGGCCGTCGTGGCCGTCCGGCCGGCCCTGGTGCCCCGCCTGGAGCAGCGATTGGACAACATACCGCTCGCCACCTTGACCCTGACCGAACACAATCGCGATCACCTGGCTGCGCAAATTCTCGCCCTGGCCGGAGGTGACCAGTGATCCACATCGAGCACCTCTCCGTGCACTACGGCCGGCACCAGGCCCTTCGACGGGCTCAGGACGTCGCGCTGGACGACGTCAACCTCCACATCGAGCCCGGCGAGTTCGTGTTGCTGACCGGCCCATCGGGTTGTGGCAAGAGCACGCTGGCCCGCTGCTTGAACGGCCTCATCCCCCACTCCATCCCAGCTCGACAGGAAGGACAGGTCACCGTCGACGGCCAAGTAACTGCAGCGTCGTCCGTCTCCGAACTGGCGACATCTGTCGGCTCGGTCTTCCAGAACCCGGCCACGCAATTGTTCAACCTGACGGTGGAAGAGGAAGTCGCCTTCGGTCCGCGCAACCTGGGATTGGACGAGCCCGAGGTCCGCCGCCGCGTCAATGGAGCATTGGAGGCCACCGGTCTGTCCGGCCGGCGCCGGCGCTCCACGCACGCCCTGTCCGGCGGTGAGCAACAGCGACTGGCCATCGCGTCGGTGCTGGCTATGGGACCACGGATACTGGTGCTCGACGAGCCAACCTCTAGCCTCGACGTCCGCAGCACGCGCGACGTCATGACGACCCTGGCAAGGCTCAATTCCGAAGCCGGCGTCACCATCTTGATCATCGAGCACCGCCTGGGCGAGGTGGCACGGCTGGCGCGGCGAACGGTCGTCATGGACCAGGGCCGGATTGTGGCCGACGGACCGACCGACGACGTCTTCGCCGGCCGCGATTTCCTGCGTCGCCTCGGGTTGCGCCGGTTGTCCGGCGAACTGCAAGAGGATTGGACAGCGCTGTTGGCGCCCAACGGGCAGCCACCGGGTCCGCCCATTGTCGAACTGCGGGACGTGGAGGCCGGGTACGGCCAGGAAACCGTGCTGCACGGGCTTGACCTGACGCTGCACGCCGGTGAGTTCGCCGCGCTGGTGGGCGACAACGGCGCCGGCAAAAGCACCCTGGCGCGCGTGCTGGCCGGCCTCGTCAAACCGCGCCAAGGCGAGGTTCGGCTAGGCAACGCCCGGCCCTTAACGCCCGGGCGAGAAGTCGGCCTGCTGTTCCAGAATCCGCTCCATCAGTTGTTCTGCGAAACAATCGATGAAGAGGTGAGCTTCGGTCCCCGGAACTTCGGTTGTCTTGACCGGGAGGACCTGATGTCCGTCTTGCATGCAACCGGATTGGCGTCGCTCCGCCAGTGGTCGGTCCATGGGCTGTCCAGCGGGCAACAGCAGCGTACGGCGCTGGCCGCCGTCCTGGCCCTTCGGCCGCGTCTGATCATCCTCGACGAACCGACCATGGGGCAGGATTGGGGGCACTTGAGCAGGTTCATGGACTTCCTGGTCGCACTGAATGAGGCTGGACACACCATTCTGCTGATCACTCACGACTACAAACTCGTACATCGCTACGCCCAGCGGATCCTGCTTCTACGCGACGGTCACATCGTCGCCGATGGAGCGCCGGCTGGGCGGCGATATCGACTAGCAAAGGAGAACTAGCATGCGTTTTACAGTCCGCGATTTGGTCTACATCGGCGTTTTTGGTGCCCTGTGGGGGGCAGTCGAGATGACGCTTGGCTCCGTCTTGCATGTCGTGAACGTCCCCTTTTCGGGCGTCATTCTGACAGGCATTGGCGTCACCATCCTCCTGATTGGCCGGCTGTTCGTGCCACGCGCCGGCTCGGTGCTGTTCATCGGCCTGGTCACGGCCTTTCTCAAAATGCTCAGCCTGGGCGGTATCGTGCTGAACCCCATGATCGGCATCGTCGCCGAGAGCCTGCTGGCCGAGGTTGTTCTGACGGCAACCGGCCGGCCACGGCGCGCCAGCTTCGTCCTTGCCGGCGCCCTGGCGACATTCTGGCCCTTCGTCCATCCCTTCTTCACGCACGGGCTCCTGGCCGGCCGTGACTTGCTCACGGTGTACGGCTGGACGATCGAGAAGGGCGCTGAACTGTTGGGACTCGACGCGTCGGCCGTCGTGCTCATTGTGGCGGGGCTGATCGGCGTCCACCTCGTTATCGGCGCTATTGCCGGCACGCTGGGCTGGGATGTTGGCCAAATCATCCAGAAGCGCTTGCAGCCATCCGCGAGGGCACCGAGAGTATCCTGAACTAGTATCGTTTGGGACAGAATTCTCACTTGAATGACGATATGACAAACATCAACCAACATCTGGCCGGGAAACGGCGTCTGGGCACCCCGGGGTATCTCAGCTGCCTGGTTTTCTCCCTGATCGTCGCCGTGCTGGCGCAAGGGTGGCGGGCCAGCATCGCCTGCGGCCTGTCCGTGACTCTGGCGGCGGTCTTCTACCCCGCCGGACTCGAACCGCTGCGCAGCCGCCGGCTGTGGCTGTTCGTGGCATTCCTGCTGGTGCCGGCCGCCCTGCTAGCAGCGCCGAAGGATCTGGCCGTGGGGGGCGTGTCCCTGTCGCGGCACGGGCTGGTGGCCGGCATCCAGATGGCATTCCGGGCCGTCACGATCCTGATAGCCGTCTCGGGGTTCGCGGCGTCAGTCTCGGTCAGCGAACTCAGCGGACTGCTGGAACGTGCCGGCTTGAGGGGGTTGGGATTTGCTCTGGGTGTGGCGTTCAACATGCTGCCCGTCGTGCGGGAGACGGCGGCCAACGCCTACCAGGCGCTTCGGCTGCGAGGTGGATTCCAGCGGCAGCGCCTCCGAACGCTGCGCCTGCTGCTCGTCACCGTGGTGGTCAACAGCTTGCGCCATGCCGACGACATCGTCAACGCCGCCGAGGCGCGCGCCTTCTCCCCGGATCGCGCCCGCCCGCTGCCGGTGACACGGGAACGGAGCGACTTGGCGTTGGCCGGCGTTCTGGTATTGCTAGCTCTCGCACTGCTCTAGAGGTTCAGATGAGGTTACGCTCATGACCAGAATCGTGGGAAGGCAATGCCGCCATGTGCGAAGTGCTCAACAGGTGAGCCAGCCGGAGCACAGCGGCTGTGAGACACCGCTTCAGCATGGGGCGGAACGTCCGTTTCCGCAGATTGCGTTGGGCGAAGATCAGAATGACGATCTGAATTTGCCTGTCTCCACACCGCCCCACGTTGGCCGAAGGTCTCCTGACCGAGGCGAAACGGGCCCTTCGACGGGGCTCAGGGCGCCGCTCGGTCAGGAGACCTTCGGCGATACAGGGGCAGATCCAAGCTGTGGCACCTAGTACAGTTCGGCGGAAATCCTTCACCAGTTAGATCGTAAGCGTTCAGGGGGTAACCCATGGAGCATCCTGAGCGCTCGGGACGTCGTTTCGCGCTACTCGGGATGCTAGTCCTGATATCTCCTGAACGGCTACCTTCTGCCTTCAGACAATCGCCTCCCGCACCCGGGCACTCGTGTAGTCCATCAGCCATACGACGATGACGATCGCCCAGACAGCCACGGAAGCCCACGTCCACCGCGTCTGGTTGATCCAGTTACGGAGTACAAAACCGACGCCACCCCCGCCGACGAAGCCGATGATGGTCGAGATGCGGACGTTGATGTCCCACTGGTAGATTGTGAAGGCAGTGTACGGTGGCACAATCTGAGGAACGACACCATAGACGACGACCTGGAACCGATTAGCGCCAGTTGCCGTGACGGCCTCGATAGGACCCTCCTGAATGCTCTCGGCTGCTTCGGAGTACAGCTTGCCCAGCGAGGCGATGGTGACGATGCTCAGGGCCAGCACGCCGGCAAACGGCCCAAAGCCGACCCATATGGCGAAGATGGTCGCCAGGATGATGGGCTCGATGGAACGCATCACGTTGAAGAACCCGCGTGTCAACCCGTAAACGGCGTTGCCGGCCGGCGTGCGGGGCATGATGTTGCGCGCGCCGAGGAAGCTCAGCGGGACGGCGATGATTCCGCCAAGGGTGGTCGCCATCAATGCCAAGAAAACTGTCTCGATAATCTTTTCGATCGTGGTGCGGAGGGGTTCGCTAGGCTGCAACGCACCCGATTCCCACTCCACTTGCGCCACCACACCCGAAACGCCTCCTTGCTGTTCCAACAGGGGTGGGACGGTCGTCTCGACGGTGAAAGCGCCCTGAGCGTCAGTGGTGAACTGCTCGTCCCGCAGCCGGCCCTGCATGCCGGCCGGCGCCCAGTGCAGCCGGCCCGAGGTGTTGGGGCGGAACCCGAAGCCACTAACCATCACCGGATCCTCCGCACTGGCACAAGCCGGCTCTATCTGGACCGCCGGCCCGTCCGACGATCCTTCGTCAGGCGCGGGTGACGGCGGCGATCCACTGCACGGCGCCTCGATGACGGTTTCGGCCTCTTGGATCTCTTCGGGACGGGTGAACAGATGTGGCTGCAGCAGGTCCTTGATGATGCCTCGGGCCTTGGGCGCCCCCTCGATGAGGAGCGATGGCTGCATGCCGGCTGCGTTCCAACTCCACACATACATGCCGGCAGCCAGTGCGATCAGCAAGAGCCAACGCCCTCGTTGCAGCCAAGTTTTGTCTTCAAAGTTCATGAACTCAACCTCTAACTAGCCTTGGCCCTTGCCCTACACAATGCGCTCGCGCACTTGCGCACTTGCGTAGTCGAGAATCGTGACGACAATGGCGATGGCCCAGATGGCGGTGCCAGCTTCGTTATAGTCCGACAATCGAATCCACTGCTGGAGCAAGAATCCAATGCCGCCGCCGCCCACGAATCCGAGGATTGTCGACATACGGACATTGATGTCCCAGCGGTAGATGCTGAAGGCCACGAAGGGGGGCAACACCTGGGGCAACACGGCGTAGACCACGACCTGGGCGCGATTGGCGCCCGTCGCGGAGACAGCCTCGATGGGACCCGGATCAATGCTTTCGATTGCCTCGGAGTACAGCTTGCCCAGGGCTGCAATGGAGTGCGCGACCAAAGCCAAGACGCCGGCAAACGGGCCCAGACCAACCCACACGACAAAGACGATGGCCATGATTAAGGGTTCGACGGACCGCAAGATGTTGAGCAACGTCCGTGTCACGTAGTAGACGGCTGTCCCCACTGGATTGACAGCCATCAGATTGCGGGCGCTGAAGAAACTCACGGGGACGGCCAACAGAATGCCCAGCGTCGTGGCCATCAACGCCTGGGCAATGGTCTCACCTACTCGCCGTACCACTAGCCAGAAAGTTTCACTGGCATGCGGACTCCCAACCGGCGTGGATACCCGGGGCTTGATCTCATGAATCTGTGGCCCGTGCTGGCCCGACTCGGGAACCACGTCAGGCACGGCAATCTGCTGGCTGAACTGACCCTGCGCGTCGGTTTCGAAATTGACAAACTCGCCCCTGGCCCGCAGCCGGCTCGCCTGGCCAATCGGGTTTTCCCACCACAGTTCGCCGGTCCGCGACGGCGGGAAGTTACCACCCCGAACGGTGATTGTCTCGTCTACATCAGCGCAGGTGGGCTCGGTGATCAAATACGGGGCGTCGACCTTCGGTTGTGCCACCGCCGGTGGCGACCCCGAGCACGGGGATTCGAAGATGTGGATCGCTTCCATGACCTCAACATCGCGCGTCACAACGTCGGGCTTGAGCAGACTGGCTACAACCGGCTGAATCCTGGGCACGCCCTCGACCAATTTGAGAACACTGATCTCCGTCACTTGCCACCCGATAGCGTAGACCACAACCGCGATCAGGACAAATCCTAGCACAAACGATGGCTGCCGCCCCTGAGCCTGCTGACGCGCATCCCAGGCATTCCACAGCCAGAACGGCAGCAGCCCGATGTAGAGCAACGACATGTCGAGCCACGTCAGCAATCCGACGAGGATGACGGCCGCTCCCAGAAAGCTGAGCCCGCGACTCCGTTCGCCAAGGTATAGCTGTCCTGCACCGGGGACAATCAGCGAAAGCAGGCTGGCGAGAGCCGGTGAACGATTGGGGTCTGTTTCTTCTGCGATGTCTTTTTCGTCTACCATGGGTTAGTCGGTTAGTCACTTGGTCGGTTAGTCGATTAGCTTGACAATGTTAAATTACCTGGCGTGCTGGGCGAAGGTCTCCTGACCGAGGCGAACGGGGCTCGGTCAGGAGACCTTCGGCGAGCAAAAGGCTGTTTCTGAACCGAATATAACATTGTCAAGTTAGTCACTTGGTCGGTTAGTCGCTTGGTCGGTTAGTCAGATCACTTCATGTCAATTGACTAACTGACTATCCGACTATCTGACCTCCACCTGTACCGCCTCTTCACCGTAAATTTCCTTGAACCTGTGGTCGTCGATCTCCTCGGGCAAGCCGTCGAATACGATTTGGCCGGCCTTGAGGGCGATGATGCGCGTACCATAGCGCCGCGCCAGGCTGAGGAAGTGGAGGCTACACAGTACCGTCACGCCCTGGTCGCGGTTGAGATGCTCGATATATTTCAATACCGAGTGAGACGTGGCCGGATCAAGGCTGGCGACAGGTTCGTCCGCCAACATCAGTTTCGGGTTCTGCATCAAGGCTCGCGCGATGCCGACCCGCTGCTGCTGTCCGCCCGATAGCTCATCGGCGCGATTCTGGGCCTTGCCGGCGATACCCACAAGCTCCAGGTTGTGCATGGCGCGCTCGCGCTCCTCTCTCGGGAACTGATGAGCTAGGCTCAGCCACGGATTGACGTATCCCAGCCGGCCGGATAGCACGTTCGTCATCACCGACGAGCGCTTCACCAAGTTAAACTGCTGGAAAATCATGCCGATTTGCCGGCGAATCTTGCGCAGTTCTTCCTGCGAAGCTGCCGTGATGTCCTCGCCGTCCCAGATCACGCGCCCCGACGTCGGTTCCACCAGGCGGTTGATGCAGCGCAACAGCGTGGATTTCCCGGAGCCGGACAGCCCGATGACGACCAGGAACTCGCCATCCTCGACGGTGAAGCTCACGTCGTCCAGTGCCAGCGTACCATCCTCGTAGATCTTTGTCAGATTTTGAATTTCAAGCAATGTGTTTACCTCAACTCCATGCTACGGATGAGAACGAGGGAAAGCGGAGATAGCGCTCCTCCACCTTCCCTCGCCGTGTGTTACGTGATGCGTGTTACGTGACGTCTCACGGCGCTAATCTCTCACGGAACGGGCAACACGAAACACGGTAGCCTCAGTAAATCGCAATCCAGGTTCGTAGTTAGCCACGGAGGCGGAGCCGGAGTGGCGCCTCTGCGCCCTGCGGTACCACAGCGGCACTCCACTGCGTTCCGGACGGATGTGCGCATCCGCGCTCACTACGAACGGGCTTTGCGATTTACCGAACCTGGTTACAGCTTCGATGTCTGCCTCTACTCGCTCGCCAACTCTTCGATGTCGACGCCGGCCGCGTCCAGCGTGGTTCGGAAGGCATCGTAGAAAGAATCATCCTTTACCACGAGGCCCTCAATCTCATAAACCTCCTCTAGCGCTGCCTGGCCCCCTTCGGTCTGAGCGATCTCTAGCAACGCGTTCTGGATGTTCTCCACGATCTCGGGGTCTAGACCCTTGCGCACGGATACCGTGTCGTTGGGGATTTCCGGCGACTCGGTAATGACGACCACCTTGTCCTTGACGTCCGGGAAATCATCCTCGATCGTGCCGCGAGCGTCGACATACGTGGCGCCAGCATCGCAGTCGCCGTTGTACACAGCAGCGACCACATTGTTGTGCGAGCCGGCCTCGATCGTGTCCGCGAAGTCCGCGTCGGGATCGATCCCTTCAGCCTGGAGCATCACGCGGGGGATGACGTAACCCGATGTGGACAACGGATCCACCCAGCACATGGTCTTGCCAGCGAGATCGGACAACGTCTCGATGCCGCTGTCGGCCCGGGCGATAATCTGCCCGGTGTAGAAAGACCGGCCGAAGCGCACCGTCGCCAGGATGACGTCCACGTCGTACTTCTCGTGGGCCAGGATGTAGCCGAAGGTATTCAGCCAACCGATGTCGGCGTTGCCGGCCCCCATGGCCTCGACCACAGCGGCGAAGCTGGTGGCCACGTTTGTGTCGACCTCATAGCCGGTGATCTCTTCCAACTGGGATTCAATGGCTTCGCCGCCGGTGATGATCTCTTGCGTGTCGCCCGAGGGGACGAAGGACATGAGCAGCTTCGGCGTCTCCTTCTCGACGACAACGGTTTCTTTGACGACCTTCTCGACGACGACGGTCTCTTGGACGACTTTCTCAACGGTCTGCGGGGTCGGCTGGGCACACGAAATGACAAGACCGGCAACCATGACGGCCACCAGCATCACAAAGGGGATAACGCGCTTATTCATGTTAGAGTCTCCTCCTTTTCTTAGAAAGGCACTGATCGAAAAAGAACTGACTGTCCGGCGCTGTTGGCTGTACCAACAGGTCAGATCAAACAGGGAATATGACACACTGATGGGGTTCGCGGCTACGCTACGACTGGGGCATCACCTCCCCTCTTGCGAGGTATCCGATATTGCTTGGCCATGAGGGTGTTGCCGTACCTATGGCGCGTTGATTGAGGATGTACCATCTTGAAGCATATGATACACTATTTTCGTGCCATACGCAAGAGCTGGATAGCGCCGTGTGTATCCCAAGTGTAAGCGTTCAGGGGTAGCGCCGGCTGAGTGCCCTGAAGCGTAGCGGAAGGGTGTATCGAAGCCAAGCGGCTCTCTGGAACCAGTTTTATGCTTGCAGAAGCCGCTTGGTTTCGATACGCTTCTCCGCTGGCGCTACGAAGCTACTCAACCGGCGCTCATGGGACAATAGGCTGAACGGTTACTCCCAAGTTTGTAGAGCCGGTGGCCGACGCTCTCGGCCCGCAACAAGTTGCGGCGTCCGGACGCTCGAACTTGCGACGTCCCTTCGGCAAGCTCAGGGCAGGCTCTGAGCGGCGTCCTGAGTCCATCGAAGCGACATCCTGAGCTTGTCGAAGGGGGTCTGTCGAAGGGTTCGAGCTGGTGACTCATACTGGTACCGGAGTTCAGATGATGATCACGTCACTAACAAATGTGGGATGCACCCATAGCACTACAGCAAGCGAAGTGTTGACTTAGCAACGCTCTGAACCTATAATCGGGTCAGATGAATCCGAACTGTAACTGCTCAGACACTGCGTGCCTGAGCAGTTACCCCGAACTCAAAGATTTGTACGCTGTTTGTCATGGGGAGGTTAAGGGTGACTCAACGCGAAGACGAAACAGAACAACGAGAAGAACACCTGCTGCACCCGCCACGACGATCGTGGGCGGAGCCGTGGAAGATCAAGGTTGTTGAACCGATCAAGGTGACGACCCGCGAATACCGCGCGAAGGCCATTCGCGACGCCGGCTACAACACTTTCCTGCTGCGTTCGGAAGACGTCTACATCGATCTGCTGACCGATAGCGGAACGAGCGCGATGAGTGACTGGCAGTGGGCGGGCATGATGCAGGGCGACGAGGCGTACGCCGGCAGCCGCAATTTCTACCATCTGGAAGACGCCGTGCGCGAATACTTCGGTTACAAGCATCTGGTACCCACCCATCAGGGGCGCGGCGCCGAGCACATCCTCAGCCAGATCATGATCGAGCCGGGCCAGCATGTACCCAACAACATGTACTTCACAACCACCCGCTTCCACCAGGAGTATGCCGGCGGCATTTTCCACGATGTCATCATCGACGAGGCCCACGATCCTGCCGCGGAACACCCTTTCAAGGGCGACGTGGACTTGAGCAAGTTGGAAACGTTGATCAAGGAGGTCGGTGCTGACAATATCGCGTATGTCAGTGTGGCCGCGACGGTGAATATGGCCGGCGGCCAGCCGATTTCCATGGCCAGCATCAAGGCGGTGCGCGAACTCACTGGAGAGCATGGCATCCATCTGTTCCTGGATGCAACACGTGTTGTCGAGAACGCCTACTTCATCCAGCAGCGAGAAGAAGGCTACGCTGACGTGCCAGTCGAGGAAATCGTGCGCAAATTTTGCTCGTATACCGACGGCTGCACCATGAGCGGCAAGAAGGATGCCTTGGTCAACATCGGTGGGTGGTTGGCTGTGAACGACGAGGAGATTTTCGATAAGGCGCGCAATATGGTCGTCGTCTTCGAGGGCTTGCACACCTACGGCGGGATGGCCGGCCGCGACATGGAGGCCATGGCGCGCGGCATCGTCGAGTCGGTGCAGGACGACTATATCCGGGCCCGCGTTGGGCAGGTAGAGTATCTTGGCGATTTGCTACACCAATGGGGCGTGCCGACGGTGGTTCCCATTGGCGGGCATGCCGTTTTCCTGGATGCCAAACAGTTCTATCCGCACATGCCGCACGATCACCTTCCAGCTCAGACGTTGGCGGCCGAACTGTATATCGATTCCGGTGTGCGAAGCATGGAGCGAGGCATTGTGTCGGCCGGCCGCGACCCGGAGACGGGCGATCACCGCTACCCGGCCCTGGAATTGGTGCGCCTGACGATCCCGCGCCGTGTGTACACTCAGGCCCACATGGGCGCCACGGCTGGGTAGCAGCCCGCCACTCACTATCGCCCAGAGCAGGTGGAGCAGCCCGAGATTGGTACCCATGTGCAGGTTGACGACAACCGCTGTC